>NZ_JADPLO010000039.1:0-60494 GCF_015667765.1 Bacteroides sp. 1001302B_160321_D4
TTATTGCCTAGTTGCACGCGAACCTCAAATAGTCCATTAGTACCTTCTATGTATTTTAGATATGTCGTTGGGATTCGGTCTATCTGCTCGATAATATCTAGCACTTTGATGATTTTATCGCGAACCTTCTGTGGTTGTTTCTTGAAAAAATCATCAAAATATTCTTTATATGTTATGACTTCTCTTACTTTCATTTTACAAAGGTAACTTATAAATTACATAAAAGCAATTTTAGGCTACTTTTTCTTTAATTTTTCTCATCATTTTATCCATTATCTCTTCAGAACATTTTGCCAACTCATAGAGAGTGACTGTATTCAGGAAATCCCTATCTTTGTCTTTCGAAGAAACCAAAGAAATAATGGATATGAAAAGAATGATTTTCAGTTTCTCCTTTTTACTGTATGTAGCAGGAGCGTATGCGCAGATAACATTGGAAGAATGTCAGCGGAAGACGCAGGACAATTATCCGCTGGTACATCAGTATGGTTTAGTGGAGAAGACAAAGGAATATAATCTGGAAAATGCAGCCAAGGGATATTTACCTCAATTTGCTCTTTCGGCTAAGGCCTCTTATCAAAGTGATGTCACAGAAATTCCGGTAAAACTTCCCGGAGTAGATTTAAAAGGATTGCCCAAAGACCAATATCAGGTCATGTTGGAGTTGCAACAGAAGATATGGGACGGGGGAGGAATCCGTATGCAGAAGAAGCAGACGATTGCAGAGGCTGAAGTGGAGAAAGAAAAACTGAATGTAGATATGTATGCGCTGAATGACCGTGTGAATGATCTTTATTTTGGAATTCTCCTGCTGGACGAGCAAATCAAACAGAATACATTGTTACAAGATGAGTTAGAGAGAAATTATCGTCAGATTACTGCTTATGTGGAAAATGGAATAGCCAATCAAGCTGATTTGGATGCAGTGAAAGTGGAGCAGTTGAATACAAAACAGAAAAGAATTGATTTAGTATCATCACGGGCAGCTTATTTGAAAATGCTTTCGCTGTTGGTAGGAGAAGCACTGTCTCCGGAGACGGTGCTGGAGAAACCTGTACCTCAAAGTACGGTTTCGGCTGTCAGTGAGATTCGTCGGCCGGAGTTGGCTTTGTTTGATGCACAGGGAGCCGGACTGCAAGTGCAGGAGAAGGCTTTGAATGTGCGTCATCTTCCGCAGTTCGGACTGTTTGTACAGGGGGCATACGGAAATCCCGGATTGAATATGCTGAAGAATGAATTCTCTCCTTATTATATGGCAGGTGTCCGGCTTTCATGGAATTTCGGTAGTCTGTATACTTTGAAAAATGACCGTCGGGTGATCGAGAAGAAAAGGCAGCAACTGGATAATAACCGGGATGTATTCCTTTTCAATACAAGACTGGAAATGACGCAGCAGGATCAGGCTATCCATTCTTTGGAGAAGCAAATGCGGGATGATGATGAAATAATCCGGTTGCGTACAAATATCCGTAAAGCTGCCGAAGCAAAGGTGGCAAATGGAACATTGACCGTGACTGAAATGTTACGTGAACTGACTAATGAGAGCTTGGCGCGTCAGTCGAAAACTATGCATGAGATTCAACGGTTAATGGGAATTTATCAATTGAAATATACAATAAATGATTAATATAACTTCTCCGGATATGAAAAGAATAACAAAAATAGGAATGTGGGGGATAACGCTGATGATGTTATCTGCCTGTGAAAATGGAACACCTGATTATGACGCAACCGGTACATTTGAAGCTACGGAAGTAATAGTGTCCGCCGAGGCTGCCTGAAAATTGCTACGACTGGAAGTAGAAGAGGGAACAAAGCTGAAAGCGGGTGAGGAGATCGGGTTGGTAGATACGGTACAATTGTATTTAAAGAAACTGCAATTGGAAGCCAGTATGAAATCGGTAGAAAACCAGCGTCCTGATCTTGCCAAACAGATTGCCGCTACCAAACAGCAAATTGTCACGGCAGAGCGTGAGAGGAAACGGGTGGAAAACTTGCTTGCTGCAGGTGCGGCCAATCAAAAACAACTGGATGATTGGGACGCGCAAGTCAAATTACTCGAACGGCAGCTCGTTGCACAGGAATCATCGTTGCGTAATAGTACGAATAGCCTTACAGAACAAGGCAATTCGGTTGCTATACAGGTAGCGCAAGTGGAGGATCAGTTAGCTAAATGTCATGTTCAGTCACCTATCGCAGGTACAGTATTGGCTAAATATGCGGAAGCCGGTGAATTGGCGGCTATCGGCAAGCCTTTATTTAAGGTGGGCGAAGTGGATCGTATGTATTTGAGGGCTTACATCACTTCCGAACAGTTATCAAAAGTGAAACTGGGAGATCAAGTGACTGTGTATGCTGACTATGGCAACTCGGAGCAGAAAGCTTATCCGGGGGAAGTGACTTGGATTTCCGATCGTTCGGAATTCACTCCAAAAACAATTTTGACGAAGAATGAACGTGCTAATCTGGTATATGCAGTGAAGATTGCGGTGAAGAATGACGGAGCGTTGAAGATTGGTATGTATGGCGGAGTAAAATTAAAGAATGAAGATTAAAAATTAAAGTCAGGGAGATGGAGAAGGATGTACCCATAGTGGTTGTGAAAGAAGTCGGCAAGAGCTATGGAACGGTGGAAGCGCTGAAAGAGGTTTCTTTTGTGGTAGAACGGGGAGAGATCTTTGGGCTGATAGGTCCTGACGGTGCCGGTAAGAGTACCTTATTCCGTATTCTGACTACTTTGCTGCTGGCAGATAAGGGAACGGCCACGATTGGCGGACTGGATGTGGCAACAGAATATAAACAGATTCGTACGAAGGTTGGATATATGCCCGGTCGTTTTTCACTTTACCAGGATCTTTCAGTAGAGGAGAATCTGGAGTTTTTCGCTACCGTATTCCATACGACTGTTCAGGAGAACTATGATTTAATTAAAGATATCTATCAGCAGATAGAACCGTTCAGGAAAAGAAGGGCAGGGGCTTTGTCGGGTGGTATGAAGCAGAAACTGGCATTGAGTTGCGCTTTGATTCATAAACCGGATATTTTATTCCTGGATGAACCCACTACCGGAGTGGATCCTGTGTCGCGCAAGGAATTTTGGCAAATGCTTCGTAACTTGCGGGAACAGGGTATTACTATTGTTGTTTCTACTCCCATCATGGATGAAGCCCGGCAATGTGACCGGATTGCTTTTATCAATCATGGAAAGATTCATGGCATTGATACCCCCGAGCGTATTCTTCAGCAATTTGCATCCATCCTTTGTCCTCCTTCTTTGGAACGGGAGGAGGTGAGACATGAAACCGCTCCGGTCATTGAAGTGGAGCAGTTGGCAAAGTGTTTTGGTAATTTTACAGCGGTAGATCATATCTCCTTTCAGGTGAACCGGGGAGAGATATTTGGCTTCCTGGGTGCTAACGGTGCCGGAAAGACTACAGCCATGCGCATGCTTTGTGGATTGAGCAAACCGACATCAGGCATAGGAAAGGTGGCAGGATATGATATTTTCCGGGAAGCTGAACAAGTAAAGAAGCATATCGGCTATATGAGCCAGAAATTTTCGCTGTATGAAGATTTGAAAGTGTGGGAGAATATCCGTCTGTTTGCCGGGATTTATGGGATGAAAGAGCAAGAAATAGAGCGGAAGACAGAAGAATTGTTGGATCGCCTGGGGCTTGCTGACGAGCGGGATACTTTGGTGAAGAGCCTTCCGGTGGGGTGGAAGCAGAAATTAGCTTTTTCAGTTTCAATCTTCCACGAGCCGAGAATTGTTTTTCTGGATGAGCCGACGGGTGGAGTAGATCCCGCTACGAGAAGGCAGTTCTGGGAATTGATTTATCAGGCAGCCGACCAGGGAATCACCATATTTGTCACTACCCATTATATGGATGAAGCGGAATATTGTAACCGGATATCTATCATGGTGGACGGTCAGATTAAAGCTCTTGATACACCTGCCCGTCTGAAGCAACAATTCGGTGCAGAAACGATGGATGATGTTTTTCAGCAATTAGCCCGCGGTGCGGTGCGCAAAGCAGATTGATTATGAGACAGTTTATAGCTTTTGTAAAGAAGGAATTTTATCATATTTTCCGTGACCGGCGAACCATGCTGATTTTGTTGGGGATGCCGGTTGTACAAATTATACTATTCGGTTTTGCCATCAGTACAGAGGTGAAAAATGTCCGGTTGGCGGTACTCGATCCTTCTAATGATGTGGTGACACGAAAGATTATTGATCGTTTGGACGCCAGTGAATATTTCACTGTTACCACGCGTTTTCATTCGCCCCAGGAAATGGAAGCTGCTTTTCTGAAGAATAAGGTTGATATGGCGATTGTTTTTAGCGAACGTTTTATAGATGATCTCTATACGGGTGATGCTCGTGTGCAGCTGGTAGTAGATGCGACAGATCCGAATATGTCGACTTCGCAGGTTAATTATGCAACGGGAATTGTTTCTATGGTAGGTCAGGAAATGATGCCGCCCAATATGTCGGCTGCCCGTTTAACGTCGGATATAAAACTGTTGTATAACCCGCAAATGAAGAGTGCTTATAACTTTGTTCCGGGGGTAATGGGGTTGATCTTGATGCTGATTTGCGCTATGATGACCTCGATTTCCATCGTTCGTGAAAAAGAGACGGGGACCATGGAGGTATTACTGGTTTCGCCTGTGAAGCCACTATTTATTATTTTGGCAAAGGCTGTGCCTTATTTTGTGTTGTCGTTTGTCAATCTGATAACAATTCTTTTACTTTCGGTCTTTGTGCTGGATGTTCCGGTAGTAGGAAGTTTGTTCTGGTTGATAACCGTCTCTTTGTTGTTTATCTTCGTATCCTTGGCGTTGGGTTTATTGATTTCATCAGTCACGCGTACACAGGTTGCAGCCATGCTGGTTTCCGGTTTGATGTTGATGATGCCCACGATGCTTTTATCGGGGATGATTTTCCCTATTGAGAGTATGCCGTTGATACTTCAGTGGATTTCGGATATACTTCCGGCACGTTGGTATATTCAGGCTGTGCGAAAGTTGATGATTGAAGGAGTACCTGTTGTATTGGTATATAAGGAGATTGGCATCTTATTATTAATGGCGACGGTACTTATTACGATCAGTATCAAGAAATTCAAGTATAGATTGGAGTAGATAAGAATAATATGTTAATGTGCCAATTGGCTGTGTTATACTACATGGCATTGACATATAAGCATATCAGCAAATTGAAGAATTATTTATGATAAAGTTTCTGATAGAAAAAGAGTTTAAACAATTGCTTCGCAATTCGTTTCTTCCGAAATTGATTCTTGTATTTCCATGCATGATTATGCTATTGATGCCTTGGGCGGTAAATCTGGAAATCAAGAATATACAGCTGAATATTGTGGATAATGACCATTCGGCTATTTCACAACGTTTAGTGAATAAGATTGCTGCCTCCACTTACTTTCGTTTGGTAGAAGTACCGGCCTCGTATGAAGAAGGTCTTCGAAACATTGAAATTGGAACGGCTGATATTGTGATGGAAATTCCAAGGCATTTGGAACGGGATTGGATGAATGGAGAGGATGCTCATGTATTGATAGCGGCCAATGCCGTGAATGGAACGAAAGGTGGTCTGGGCAGTTCTTATTTGTCTTCTATCATTAATGATTATGCAGCCGAACTACGTTCGGAACATCCCGAAGCAGCTACCGTTTCCGGCGCTTTCCCCTCCATACAGGTTGATATGCAGGGATTGTTTAATCCGAATCTGAACTATAAGCTCTATATGATTCCGGCATTGATGGTCATGTTGTTGACTTTGATTTGTGGTTTTTTGCCTGCGTTGAATGTGGTTAGCGAGAAGGAAGTGGGGACAATAGAGCAAATCAATGTGACTCCGGTTCCGAAGTTTGTCTTTATTCTGGCAAAGCTCTTGCCTTATTGGCTGATTGGTTTTCTGGTGCTGACGGTGTGTTTCATATTAGCCTGGTTAATTTATGGCATAGTACCTGTCGGGCATTTTCTGTTGATTTACTTTTTCGCGGTTCTTTTTGTTCTGGTGATGTCCGGCTTCGGACTAGTCATTTCCAACTATTCAGCAACGATGCAGCAATCAATGTTTGTTATGTGGTTCTGTTTGTTGGTGGTGATTTTGATGAGCGGTTTGTTTACCCCCATTAGCAGCATGCCGGAATGGGCACAAATAATAACGATATTCAATCCTTTGAAGTATTTTATGGAGGTGATGCGAATGATATATCTGAAGGGGAGTGGTTTCTTTGATTTGCTGCCGCAGTTCGGAATATTGTTGCTTTTTGCAGTCGTGTTTAATAGTTGGGCGGTAATTAGCTATCGGAAGAACAACTGAAGATAATAAGGGGGCAGTCCGAAAACCCTGTGGGTATGTTATGTTAATAAGGCGGCATTGCCTGCAAAGACAATAAAAAAACAGCTCGTTTCCCTTTAAGGGAGAGAGCTGTTTTTGATCCTTTTCATCACCGTCTCCGGTGAATAGTAAGTGGTTACTGTATTACTTTATTTCGATTTGTCTATTTGGCTTCTTCACTTCTTCTTCAGAGAGTTTCGGAAGTTCGATATTTAGAACGCCATGTTCTACAGATGCAGCAATTTTCTCTTTGTCTACATTATCCGGTAGAATCATTGTTTGCTGGAACTTAGAGTATGAGAATTCGCGACGCAGATAGCGACCGTCTTTCTTTTCCTCCTTGTTTTCTGTCTTCTTCTCCATGCTGATAACGAGGTTATTGTCTTCATCAATGCGAACATTGAAATCATCCTTCGTCATACCCGGAGCAGCCAATTCCACTTTGTATTCTTTTTCTGTTTCCAAAACATTAATTGCAGGTGCAGTAGCATTTGCTTTTACCATCCAATCGTTATCAAAGAAATCATTAAAGATACTTGGTAACCAACTTTGAGTTCTTCTAACAGGCATCATAATTTTAGTCTCCTATCTTTAAGTTAAACATTCAGTTAATTATTCTTGAACTTCGGTATTTTCACTTCTGATGGTACCGGTTGTCCCGGTTTCCATCGTCTGCTCTCGAACCGTTGTTCGCTTCTATAAGTGCAAACCTTATGCCAAGTGATTTTTGAGACTAAAATTGTCTATTTGTCATTATAATAATGCCAATTTTGCAATAATGATGACAAAATGTATTCTATTTTTATTTATTTTATATAAGATAGATATTAATTTGATAATATGTCTATTTCTTCTCGATTAGTTTGAATCTCATTCTTAATGTTTGCCTTTCTTCGTCATAGTCATAGCTAATGATTTTGAAAGTTCCCATTTCAGAAGTATTTGATACATGCAATCCGATACAGGCACAGGCGTCATAATCTCCAATGCGGACAATGCGAAGGGTAGGACTTGCGTCAGCAGGTAGTTTGCTTAAATCTACTATGTCTTTGGCCTGTTCATGTGTCATATACTCAACAGTCACAGGTAGGTTTTGACTAATTGCTTCATTTACTATCTCTTCAATGGATTGGATCTGTTCCGCTGTCGGACATGAAGAAAGTATATAGTCGCATTTGCTCTTTTTTCTTTCGATGTGGGCATTGCGAGAACGCGGGCAGCCAAAGGTTTTTACCATGGTTGCATTGAGTAAATGCTCTGCTGTATGCATAGGAGGATACTCCTGCTTGTTGTGGTCGTTGAGTTGAATTTGTTGTTCCATAAATTATTTCAATAACTTTTTATTTTTGATATCTTCTAGTATGCTCATTTGTTGAATTGCTATTTGATTTAATTTGATAAGTCTGTCTTTGGGTGTCAAACCTTCATTTATGAAAACGGCATTTAAATTTTCCATGTTTGATAAGCAGATAAGTTCATTGATTGAGGCATAATCACGAATATTACCTTTTAAATTAGGGTGTGTATCACGCCATTCTAAGGCTGTCATTCCAAACATAGCTACATTAAGGATATCAGCTTCGCTGGCATAAATCATGGATGCTTGCTGTGGGGTGATTTCTTGAGGGATAAGATGCTGCTTGATTGCATCAGTATGAATATGATAATTAATTTTAGATAGTTCTCGCTTCGCTGACCAACCAATTTGAGCTTGCTCTTGCTCTTTGAGACGTTGGAATTCTTTTACTATATATAACTCAAATTCAACAGAAATCCAACTTGCAAATTTGAAAGCAATATCTTTGTGAGCAAAAGTGCCGCCATATCTTCCGGATTTGGATATGAGTCCAATAGCACAGGTCGTTTCTATCCATTTTTGAGGAGAAAGAGTGAATGCATTTAAACCTGCTTCTTTTCTAAACCCCTCGAATTCGAGGGGTTTAAAATGGGGGTTATATAATATTTCCCATAATCCTAGATATTCAATAGTCATTCTATTACGTAGCCAGTTGGCAATAACAGTATTAGCATCTGTTGTCTTGTATTTAGCTATGTCGGTTAAAGAAATATAATCTGTATCGTTGATCTTTAAGATAGTAACGTCTGTGGTCTGAACTGTAATCTTTGCCATATTCTGATTTTTCAGTAAAGGTAAAGTTATATTTGGGAATAAAGAAATGTATATCACTTTTTATTCAAGGTATGTTAAACTCACTTCTAATATATAGGCATAAAAAAAGGAGCAACGCCTTGCTCCAACCTTTGTTAACCTTAAATCTAATACTATGAAAAACACATTGCAAAGATACGGACTCCTGGGAAATTAGCAAATAATCCAAGTAAAATAGCATGTTATATAACATAGATTAAGAAAAACATCTTTCGTCTTAACGGTTATTCGATATTTTGGGCGTCTATGTATGGAGTTTTTTCTATCTTTGTGCAAAATATCATATTACTAATACTTAATATAAACATGGATAAAAGAAGATTAAGCCAATGGATGTTATTGGCTGTTGTTTGCTTGAGTTTCTCAATAGGAGAAAGCTATGCACAGAAAAATGATTTTGGAAATTTAGCTCGTTATTCAAAACAAAATGCTGCACTTCCAAAGGCGACGAAGAAAGACAAACGAGTTATTTTTATGGGAAATTCCATTACGGAGGGCTGGGTACGTACTCATCCGGACTTTTTCAAATCAAACGGTTATATCGGCCGTGGAATCAGTGGGCAGACTTCTTACCAATTCTTGTTGCGTTTTCGGGAAGATGTGATTAATCTTTCTCCTGCTTTAGTGGTGATTAATGCCGGAACCAATGATGTCGCCGAAAATACACAAACTTATAATGAAGATTATACATTTGGAAACATCGTTTCTATGACAGAATTGGCAAAAGCAAATAAGATAAAAGTGATTCTGACTTCCGTATTGCCTGCCGCTGCATTTAAATGGAGAATGGAAATAAAAGATGTTCCACAGAAAATTAAATCTTTAAATGATCGGATAGAGGCTTATGCAAAAGCTAATAAAATTCCGTTTGTTAATTATTATAAGGCAATGGTGGATGAAAATCAGGCCTTGAATCCCCAATATACTAAAGATGGAGTTCATCCGACAGGCGAGGGGTATGATATTATGGAGCCATTGATAAAAGCTGCTATTGAGAAAGCACTCTAAGGTTTATTGATGTAAATTTTGAAATATAAATGCTGTCTGATAATCAAGTTAGGCAGCATTTATTGTGAATGTGCACTTCTAATGGATATAGTTGTTGAAAAGGTTTTAGATGACGTATAGACATAAAAAAAGGAGCAACGCCTTGCTCCAACCTTTGTTAACCTTAAATCTAATACTATGAAAAACACAGTGCAAAGATACGGAGTTTTGGCAACTTTGCAAATTATAAGCTGCTAATTGGTGTTTTTATAACACTAATTAATAGATTAAATCCTGTGTTACAGGTTTGTTAAGAGTTTTATCCCTTGGCAATTCTCATGTAATATATGAAGAGGGGGAGTTTTTACCCCCATTTCTCTTTCATCAAATCTTCCAGTTTCAACAACTCGTCACGGTATTGTGCAGCTTCAATAAATTCGAGTTTCTTGGCTGCTTCCTGCATCAGTTTGCGAGTACGTTCGATACTCTTTTCCATTTGCGCTTTACTCATATACTGCACTACCGGATCTGCTGCAATGTTCGGAGTAGAAGGTTCTACATAAGCATGTCTTTCTTTTAGCAGTTCATCCGCCTCTTTTGCATTACCGAATACCGACAAGTTTCTGGCCTTTTTAATCTGTTGAGGAGTAATTCCGTTTGCTTCATTGTATGCCAACTGTTTTTCCCGGCGGCGATTGGTTTCGTCAATCGTCAGTTTCATGCTATCCGTCATCCTATCCGCATACATGATTACCTTGCCGTTTACATTACGGGCAGCACGTCCTGCGGTTTGCGTCAGTGAACGGTGGGAGCGGAGGAATCCTTCTTTGTCGGCATCAAGAATAGCAACGAGCGACACTTCCGGAAGATCGAGTCCTTCACGGAGCAGGTTGACTCCGATAAGCACATCATAGATTCCTTGCCGGAGATCATCCATAATCTTCACACGTTCCAATGTATCGACATCACTATGGATATAGTTACATCTTACATTATTATTAAGAAGATACTCTGCCAGTTCTTCTGCCATTCGTTTGGTTAGTGTGGTGACGAGTACGCGTTCTTCCTTTTCAATGCGGAGCTGGATTTCTTCCATTAAGTCGTCAATCTGATTAAGGCTCGGGCGCACTTCGATGACAGGATCAAGCAGTCCCGTAGGACGAATCACCTGCTCTACGACGATACCTTCAGACTGAATCAATTCATAATCTGCCGGTGTGGCACTGACATAAATTACCTGTTTCGCCATTTCCTGAAACTCTTCGAATTTCAATGGACGGTTGTCCATAGCCGCAGGCAATCGGAAACCATATTCCACCAGATTGATTTTACGTGCACGGTCTCCTCCGTACATCGCACGGATTTGGGGTACACTTACGTGGCTTTCGTCAATGACAATCAGAAAATCATCCGGAAAGAAATCGAGCAGACAATAAGGACGGGTACCGGCAGCACGACCGTCGAAATAACGGGAATAATTCTCAATTCCGGAGCAATGCCCTAACTCCCGGATCATTTCCATATCGTAAGTCACCCGTTCATATAGTCGTTTGGCTTCATATTCTTTACCGATAGACTCGAAGAATGCCACTTGTTTGGTTAGGTCATCTTCTATTTCGTGGATAGCACGGAGAGTAGCCTCTTTGGTCGTCATAAACAAATTGGCCGGATAAATCTTATAGGCGTCGAATGGAGCAATGGTGACTCCTGTAATCGGGTCTACTTCTTCTATACCATCAATCTCATCTCCCCAGAAGGTGACACGGAGCAGATTGTCGGTATAAGCCAGATAGATATCCACGGTGTCACCTTTAACGCGGAAATTACCACGGTTCAGGTCGATGTCATTGCGGACATACAAGCTGTCTACCAGACGACGTAAAAAGACATTGCGGTCCATCATCCGTCCCCGTTCTATTTCAATGACATTTTTGTAGAAGTCCGAAGGATTTCCCATACCGTAGATACAAGAAACGGAAGAAACCACTACCACGTCTTTTCGTCCGGAGAGTAGGGCAGAAGTGGCTGCGAGTCGAAGCTTGTCGATTTCGTCATTGATGGCAAGATCTTTCTCTATATAAGTATCACTGCTCGGGAGATAGGCCTCCGGCTGATAATAGTCATAGTAAGAAACGTAATATTCTACCGCATTATTGGGGAAGAAACCTTTAAACTCACTATAAAGCTGGGCAGCCAATGTCTTGTTATGGCTCAAAATCAACGTAGGTTTGTTGATATTGGCGATCACATTGGCAATGGTAAATGTTTTTCCCGATCCGGTCACTCCCAGTAAAGTCTGTGCGGGAACTCCCTGAAGTACCCCTTCAGTCAGTTGTGCTATCGCTTCCGGCTGATCCCCGGTAGGTTTGTAAGCTGATGTTAGTTCATAATTCATAGTTAAATCCTAAAAAGTGGAGCAATATTCGGTAAAATAATCGAGATAACAAATCATTTTTCCAAATAAATCCTTTACTTTGCAACATATTAATATCAAAAAACAGATTCATACAACTAGTAATACCAGAAACACATGATTTGGAATGAGAGCATTGAGTGTATGGACCGCGAAAGTCTTCGCAAGATTCAAAGCATACGACTCAAGAAAATTGTAGATTACGTCTATCACAACACTCCTTTCTATCGAAAGAAGATGCAGGAAATGGGAATAACCCCCGATGATATCAATAGTATCGATGATATTGTAAAACTGCCGTTTACCACGAAACATGATTTAAGAGATAATTATCCGTTCGGGCTTTGTGCCGTGCCGATGAGCCAGATTGTACGTATTCATGCCTCTTCCGGAACGACCGGAAAGCCGACGGTTGTCGGATATACCCGTAAGGACTTGGCCTCTTGGGCGGAATGTATATCACGTGCTTTTACCGCTTACGGAGCGGGCCGTTCTGATATTTTTCAGGTATCATACGGATACGGACTGTTTACGGGCGGACTGGGAGCACATGCCGGAGCCGAGAATATTGGTGCTTCTGTTATTCCGATGTCCAGTGGCAACACTGAAAAACAGATTACCTTGATGCATGATTTCGGATCGACAGTGCTTTGTTGCACCCCTTCTTATGCGCTCTACCTGGCAGATGCAATCAAAGATTCCGGTTTGCCACGTGAAGAATTTCAACTGAAAGTCGGTGCGTTCGGTGCGGAACCCTGGACGGAAAATATGCGTCATGAAATTGAAGAGAAACTGGGAATCAAAGCATACGATATTTATGGGTTGAGTGAAATTGCCGGACCGGGTGTCGGTTACGAGTGCGAATGTCAGAACGGCACTCACTTGAATGAAGACCATTATTTCCCGGAAATTATCGATCCGAATACTTTGCAACCGGTTGAACCGGGACAAACGGGCGAACTGGTGTTTACCCACCTCACCAAAGAGGGTATGCCATTGCTCCGTTACCGTACGCGTGATTTGACTGCCTTGCATCATGATAAATGTTCTTGCGGTCGTACATTAGTACGTATGGATCGTATTTTGGGACGCAGTGATGATATGATGATTATCCGTGGTGTAAACGTATTCCCGACACAGATTGAATCCGTTATCCTTGAAATGGCAGAATTTGAACCGCATTATTTGTTGATAGTGGGTCGTGAAAATAATACCGATACGATGGAGCTCCAGGTTGAAGTACGTCCGGAATTCTATTCTGATGAGATCAACAAAATGCTGGCTTTGAAGAAAAAGCTGGGAGGACGTTTGCAAAGCGTACTTGGATTGGGAGTCAACGTGAAACTGGTAGAGCCTCGCAGCATTGAGCGTAGCGTAGGTAAAGCAAAACGTGTGATTGATAATAGAAAAATATAAATAAGTATTAGGTATTAAGTATTAAGTATTAACCATGCGGGTGATCTTGGAACTACGGTAATACTTGTTGCCTAATACCTAATGCTTGTTACTTAATACTTATTACTTATTACTTAATACTTTAATAAATATGGTAGCAAAACAACTTTCTATCTTTTTGGAAAATAAGTCAGGCCGTTTGACGGAAGTGACTGAAGTGCTGGCGAAAGAAAATATCAATCTTTCTGCTTTGTGCATTGCCGAAAATGCTGATTTTGGTATTTTGCGTGGAATAGTATCTGATCCGGATAAAGCATACAAAGCTTTAAAAGATAATCATTTTGCAGTGAATGTGACTGATGTAGTAGGTATAAGCTGTCCCAATATACCGGGTGCTTTGGCAAAAGTGCTGGGATATTTATCAGACGAGGGTGTATTTATTGAATATATGTATTCGTTTGCCAATAACAATATTGCAAATGTGGTAATTCGCCCCAGCAATCTGGATAAATGTATCGAGGTACTGAAAGAAAAGAAAGTCGATCTGCTGGCTGCAAGTGATTTGTATAAGCTGTAGATATAGCAGTAAACGATAAACAGGGAACGGTAAATAGCTGCGTTGTCTTTGAATGGGATAACACATTTGTTTGCCGTTTTTTTGCTATAAAAAATAGTGACGCTATCCGATGTGGATAGTGACGGTATACTTCACCGATACCGTCACTATCCCGGGCATATACCGTCACTATTTTTTTTCTGCCTTATAACAAGTTTTTTTCTGTCTTATAACAAGGAATCTGACGTTTGTTCGTCAGGTTTATGTCAATCATGATTTCTGTGTGATTCGTTTATTACCTGCCGTTTACAGTTTGGCGTTTGCAATTCGACGTCATTTTCTCTCCTTTTGTCGATGTTTAACGCCTTTTATGTATTAAAAAACACAGATTAATTGCTAAATTCCCAGCGAATAAGTAACTTTGCGCATTATTTTTAAATAGGATGAAGAAAAATATCATTATAACTTTGCTTGCGGCGGCTACTCTGACATCATGTGGAGAGTACAATAAATTGCTGAAAAGCACCGATTACGAATACAAGTACGAAGCCGCTAAAAACTATTTTGCGAAGGGACAGTATAATCGTTCAGCTACGTTGCTGAATGAGTTGATAACCATTCTGAAAGGAACCGATAAAGCGGAAGAGTCTTTGTATATGTTGGGAATGAGTTATTATAATCAGAAAGATTATCAGACAGCTGCCCAGACATTTATCACCTATTTCAATACGTATCCCCGTGGCACTTTTACCGAACTGGCACGTTTTCATGCAGGTAAAGCTTTATTCCTGGATACCCCGGAACCACGTTTGGATCAATCAAGCACTTATCAGGCTATCCAGCAGTTGCAGATGTTCATGGAGTATTTCCCGAACAGCACAAAGAAGCAGGAAGCACAGGATATGATTTTTGCTTTGCAGGATAAGCTGGTTTTGAAAGAACTTTATTCTGCAAGATTATATTATAATCTGGGTAATTATTTAGGCAATAACTATGAGTCTTGTGTAATCACAGCTCAAAATGCACTGAAAGATTATCCTTATACTGACTATCGTGAAGAACTTTCTATCTTGATTCTGCGTGCAAGACACGAAATGGCTATCTATAGTGTAGAAGACAAGAAGATGGATCGTTATCGCGAAACAGTGGACGAATATTATGCTTTCAAGAATGAATTTCCTGAAAGTAAATATTTGAAAGAAGCCGAGAAAATATTCAATGAATCACAGAAAGTAATTAAAGACTAAATTTAAATAGATTTATGGACTACAAAAAAACGAATGCTCCTGCTACAACAGTAACCCGTGACATGATGGAACTCTGTGCTGATACAGGTAATGTTTATGAAACTGTTGCCATTATTGGCAAGCGTGCTAATCAGATCAGTGTAGAAATCAAAAACGATCTTTCAAAGAAATTGGCAGAGTTTGCCTCTTACAATGACAACTTGGAAGAAGTGTTTGAAAATAGAGAGCAAATCGAAATTTCTCGTTATTATGAGAAATTGCCGAAACCGGACTTGATTGCTACGCAAGAATACATCGAAGGGAAAATATATTATAGAAATCCGGCTAAGGAGAAAGAAAAACTTCAGTAATTTATTTTCTGACGAAGAATTTGATAGTCAAGTAGTAAGTGGGATGATTATCCCTACTCCTTATTGCTTGGCTATTATTGTTTAACTCAACTACTTTAGAATACTTATGATTCAACGAATTCAAACTGTTTATTTATTGATTGTTGCAGGATTACTGATTACAGCTATGTGTATGCCGATAGGTTACTTCATTGATACAATGGGCGAACATCCTTTTAAGGCATTAGGATTGGAAATAAACGACGCTTTTCAGTCTACATGGGGGTTATTCGGGATTCTGATGCTTAGTACTATCGTTGCCGTGGCTACCATTTTTTTATATAAGAACCGTATGTTGCAGATTCGCATGACGATTTTCAATAGCTTGTTGTTGGTCGGTTATTACATTGCTGCCCTTGCTTTTTATTTTGCGTTGAAGAATGATGCAAATATGTTCCGGGTAGGTTGGGCATTGTGTTTACCACTTATTTCCATCATTCTGAATATATTGGCTGTTCGTGCTATTGGACGCGATGAGGTGATGGTAAAGGCTGCGGATAGATTGAGATAAGACTTTTCCCTATATCTGGGTAATTCGTTAATATGATTAATGAAAAGCATCGCTTTATAAGAGTTAAAGCGGTGCTTTTTGCTCTCTAAAGCTATGCTTTTTGCTCTCTAAAGCTATGCTTTAGCATCCCTAAAACGGTGCATTTACTGAATATCCCTGTTTTAAAGATACAAATAAGGCAACTAATTCATTGCGAGTTAGTTGCCTTATTTATTTAAAGAGTATCCCTAAAGCGATGCTTTGTAGATATTCAAGCTCCTTCTCTCGAAAGGGAGGAGGGAGAGGATTTTATTTCTTCAAGTCAAATAGGTACGTGAGCTTTATGGTAATTGTTCCATGCGCTGCACGGGCGAAATAGTCTTTCTTTGTGGTGCTGTAAAAGTCGGACAGCGCAAAATAGTAACGGCCTTCAACGATGAAGCTGCCGGCTTTCTTTGTTCGGAGTTCTACACCGCCGCCACCGGCAATACCGTAGTCGAATTTATTCTGAATCTTAACTCCGTATACGGCTTTCTGTGTATTGGATAAGGTGTTCATATCAATACCTTTTATTGTTTCCGATTCGCTTATCAGAAAGCTGATTTGAGGACCTGCATGAACAAAGAATTGTAATCCTCTGTCTCGTCCGAAAGCAAGATGGGCTAGAAAAGGAATATCAATATAGGTCATTTTGCGGGTATAAGTTTTGCTCGGATCCTTCGAGGTGACTTCATATCCGTTATCGTCCAATGATACCGTTTCAAACAATTGGTCCCAACCCCTTTGTGATACATTCAATTCGACTTGTGCACCACAAATCATGGCAAAATACTTCTCGGATATATAACGTGCCGTCAACCCTCCGGTAATTCCCATCAAGCTATTTTGCTTGATGCTGGGAGTGAAAGAAACACTGTTTAAGTTGACACCTCCATTGACACCTACTGATAAATTGCTGCGTGCTTCTC
This sequence comes from Bacteroides sp. 1001302B_160321_D4, assembly GCF_015667765.1. Lineage (NCBI taxonomy): Bacteria > Pseudomonadati > Bacteroidota > Bacteroidia > Bacteroidales > Bacteroidaceae > Bacteroides > Bacteroides sp. 1001302B_160321_D4. The sequence goes on from NZ_JADPLO010000039.1 coordinate 16,986, forward strand.
CAATTTGGGCAGTGGCAGGAAGAGCAAATCCCGTAAGTAGGAGTGTTGCAATCAAAAATGGTTTTATCTTTATCATTTTCGTATTATTCGAAGTCAAGTTTTACTAATTCAAAATTCTTAGTGAAACGTATGAAGAACACTTTTTTATTAATAAATCCTCCCCAGTTGTTCACGCGCTGGAATTTGAATCCTGTCTGGATTGGCGTCAGGTTCATCTTAGGCAGATTGTTTTCCAATTCCGAGCCATAGAGCGATAATCCCTTCAAGAAGAAGAAACCGGTGTCGAAGCCAAGCATTGCGTAATTGGGGTATTTGCTTGCCAAATCTTTACTATACCATTTATGATAAGCGTTGGTGAATTGCACGGCTGCCGGGAACAATGTATTCGTATAGAATGAAGAGTAGAAATATACATCCAACTCAAAGAAATTTTCCAGATGATCTCTGGTGTAAGTCTGCCATTCCGGGTAGCCGAACAGGTGAATTTTTTCTGCAGGATTCTCTCTGACTAACAACGTTAGTTGAGGAAGTACCTTAATCAGTAAAACATTACTGCCCGATGTCGGGATAAAAATGTTTTCTTTATCACTGCGAAGTGTTGCTTTCAATGTTTCTTTAGTTGCGCTTTCGCTGACGGTTCTCATAGGAATTCCTTTGCTCTTCAACTCTTGTTTCAAGCCGCTGATAAATTCTGCTTTCTCCTTGTCAGCACTCGACGGTTCGATGAAAATAACGTTCGCATTAGGGAATTGGCGGGTGAAATGCTCATAAACCTCTGAATATAAATAAGATTGAGGCGTATTAATCTGATAAATAGCAGGATTTTTGAATACCTCTTCTCCTTTTTGAGAGAAAGGGATCACCAGGCGTATATCGTTCTTCTCCGCGAAGTCTGACAATGGTTTTATTTGATTCTGATGCATCGGACCGATGATGATATTCATACTCTTCATCTCGTTTTTGGCAAGAATCGTATTTAATGTAGAAATGTCTTTTCCACTGTCATATACATATAAATCAAGAGAAACGCCCGTACGTTTCAGACTGTCTACTGCCATCAGGAAACCTTCGTAATATTCCACCATGCGTTTGTCTTCCTGGAAAGGCAACAACAAGGCAGCCTTAATAGTAGACAGCTTTTGGGGAGTCTCCTTATTTTTGCGGAAAAGCTCGCTATTGCTGGGAGGAACAGCGTATGGATCTTCCTTCTGTGTAGGTTGTACGGTGGTTGCTGCCGGGTAGGGGATGCAAAGGAATTGTCCCTTTTTCATGCCCTTTTTCAGTTCCGGGTTAGCGTCAATCAACTCCTGCTCGCTGATTCCGTATTCACGGCTCACGCTGAATATAGTCTCTTTGCGCTTTACCTTATGCATATCTTTGCATCTCGGAACGACAGGACCTTGAATAGTCGATTGTTCAGTAGGCGTTTGAACTACGGCGTCAGTTTGTTCTTCTTTTTTCTGCGGAATCAGAATAACTTGTCCGATACGGAAATTCTCGGCACTCAAACCTGGGTTTGCTTCACAAATATCTTTGGCGGACACATTATACATCGTTGTCAGTTTGTACAATGTTTCTCCGGCTTGGATCGTATGGAATGTTTCTCCCTTCTGGCTTTCTTTCCCGGTAGGAATTTTGATAGTTTGTCCGGCGTAGATCTTTTCGTCACAACCAGGATTCAGACGTATGATGTCTGACGTAGTGACATTATACATCTTGGAAATGGAGTATAAGCTTTGTCCTTTTTCGATGGTATGCAAGAAATAAGATTGGTTTTCCTGTGCATAACTGATAGCGTATGAAACGCTTATAAAAAGCAGAAATAAGAATATTCGGTTTATCGGTTTCATCAAATTATAACTATTGGTTCTTGAAATCAAGGAACAAAGGTACAAATAATGCCCTATATCTTCATAAGATTTGAGTTAAGAAAATAATATTGTGCTTTTTTAGGAGCATATTTCGGGCGGAAACATTAATTTTGCAACATTTATGGAAGGATATGAATATGCAGGAAACAGAATATATTAATGTGTACGGTGCGCGCGTGCACAATTTGAAGGACATTGATGCCGAGATTCCCCGTAACAGCTTGACTGTTATCACCGGATTGAGTGGTAGTGGAAAATCTTCTTTAGCCTTCGATACGATTTTTGCCGAAGGACAGCGCCGCTATATCGAAACTTTTTCAGCCTATGCCCGCAATTTCCTGGGCAATCTGGAACGTCCGGATGTCGATAAAATAACAGGCTTGAGCCCGGTTATCTCCATTGAACAGAAAACAACGAATAAAAATCCCCGTTCTACCGTAGGAACAACTACCGAGATCTACGATTATCTCCGTTTGTTGTATGCCCGTGCGGGAATCGCTTATTCGTATCTGTCGGGGGAAGAAATGGTGAAATACACCGAAGAGCAGATTCTGGATTTGATTCTGAAAGATTATAAAGGAAAGAAAATATATCTGCTGGCGCCATTGGTGCGTTCACGTAAAGGACATTATAGAGAACTTTTTGAACAGATACGTAAAAAAGGATATTTATATGTACGAGTAGACGGAGAAGTGCGTGAAATCACGCATGGTATGAAGCTCGACCGTTATAAGAACCACGATGTAGAAGTGGTTATCGATAAATTAGTGGTTGCAGAGAAAGACGACCGGCGCCTGAAACAGAGTGTGGCAACTGCCATGCGTCAGGGAGACGGGCTGATGATGATTTTGGATGCCCAGTCCGAAAGTATCCGGCATTATAGTAAGCGACTCATGTGTCCTGTCACCGGGTTGTCTTATCGTGAACCGGCTCCGCATAATTTCTCATTCAATTCACCGCAAGGAGCGTGTCCGAAGTGTAAAGGGTTGGGAGTAGTCAATCAGATTGACGTGGACAAAGTGATTCCCGATCGTGAACTTTCCATTTACGAAGGTGCGATAGCTCCTTTGGGAAAATATAAGAATGCGATGATTTTCTGGCAAATCGGTGCTTTGCTTGAGAAGTACGATGTAACGTTGAAAACACCGGTTAAGGAGTTGCCGGACGATGCGATTGATGAAGTGTTGTATGGCTCTGACGAACGGATTAAAATCAAGAGTTCGCTGATCGGCACTTCATCCGATTACTTTGTTACCTATGAAGGAGTGGTGAAGTATATTCAGATGTTGCAGGAGAAAGATGCTTCTGCGACAGCGCAGAAATGGGCGGAACAATTTGCCAAAACAACGGTTTGTCCTGAATGTAAAGGGGCTCGCCTGAATAAGGAAGCTCTGCATTTCCGCATCCACGATAAGAATATTAATGAATTGGCAAACATGGACATCAACGAGCTGTATGACTGGTTGATGAAGGTAGATGAGTTCCTTTCCGATAAGCAGAAGAAAATATCAGTGGAGATTCTGAAAGAGATTCGTACACGTTTGAAGTTCCTGCTGGATGTTGGTTTGGATTATCTGGCGTTGAACCGTAGTTCTGTCAGCCTTTCCGGTGGTGAGAGCCAGCGTATCCGTTTGGCTACACAAATTGGTTCTCAATTGGTGAATGTGCTTTATATTCTCGACGAGCCGAGTATCGGTCTGCATCAGCGTGATAATTTACGTCTTATCAACTCCTTGAAAGAACTCCGTGACATGGGAAACTCCGTGATTGTGGTGGAACATGATAAGGATATGATGCTGGCTGCTGACTATGTCATCGATATGGGACCAAAAGCCGGACGTCTCGGTGGAGAGGTTGTTTTTGCAGGAACTCCCCAGGAGATGCTGAAGACCGATACGATGACTTCGCAATACCTGAATGGAAAGATGAAGATAGAAATCCCCGCCAAGCGTAGAAAAGGAAACGGGAAATCTATCTGGCTGAAAGGAGCAAAAGGGAATAACCTGAAGAATGTTGATGTAGAGTTTCCGTTAGGTAAACTAATTTGCGTGACAGGCGTATCAGGAAGCGGAAAATCTACTTTGATTAATGAAACTCTGCAGCCGATTCTATCGCAGAAGTTCTACCGTTCTTTGCAGGATCCTTTGGAATACGATTCGATTGAAGGATTGGAAAACATCGATAAGGTAGTGAATGTCGATCAATCACCTTTGGGACGTACGCCACGTTCCAATCCAGCTACCTATACCGGTGTGTTTTCTGATATTCGTAATCTGTTTGTAGGTCTTCCGGAAGCTAAGATTCGCGGTTACAAGCCGGGGCGTTTCTCCTTTAATGTTTCAGGCGGACGTTGTGAAGCCTGTACAGGAAATGGTTATAAGACAATTGAAATGAATTTCCTTCCTGACGTATATGTGCCTTGTGAAGTATGTCACGGCAAACGTTATAACCGGGAAACACTGGAAGTACGTTTCAAAGGAAAGTCGATTGCCGATGTATTGGATATGACAATCAACCGTGCCGTAGAATTCTTTGAAAACGTTCCGCAAATCTTGAATAAGATAAAAGTATTGCAGGATGTCGGACTCGGATATATAAAGTTGGGACAATCTTCTACCACACTTTCCGGTGGAGAAAGTCAGCGTGTGAAACTGGCAACGGAACTGTCGAAAAGAGATACAGGCAAGACTCTTTATATCCTTGACGAACCGACTACCGGACTTCATTTTGAAGATATCCGTGTGCTGATGGGAGTACTGAATAAGCTTGTGGATAAAGGTAATACAGTTATTGTCATCGAACACAATCTGGATGTGATTAAAATAGCGGATTATATTATCGACATGGGCCCTGAAGGTGGTAAGGGCGGGGGAGAACTCCTTAGTTACGGAACACCAGAAGAGGTTGCGAAGAGCCCTAAGGGATATACACCTAAGTTTCTTCGCGAAGAACTGGGGCTTTAATTTGAAGCATAGAGTGAGGGCGTTCTCCTAATAAAGTCAACTATCCCTAGCTATATTAATTAGGCACGGATTACACGGTTTTTATTTAATTAGAGCCGTGTAATCCGTGCCTTAATAAAAGTCATAGAGGACTTTGTCTCCCACTAATTCTTTATTTATCAGATACAGAAAGTATAAATACAACGAAAATGAAAATCAATAAAACAAATGCCGCACGGCTGTTAGATAAGGCTAAGATAGCCTATGAACTGATTCCCTACGAAGTGGATGAAAACGACTTAAGTGCTGTTCATGTAGCAGCAGATTTAGGAGAAAACATTGAGCAAGTGTTTAAAACTCTTGTCCTGCATGGCGATAAAAGCGGATATTTTGTCTGTATCATTCCGGGAGAACATGAAGTTGACTTGAAACTGGCAGCTAAAGCATCGGGTAATAAGAAGTGTGATTTGATTCCCGTAAAAGAACTTCTGCCACTTACCGGATATATCCGGGGAGGGTGTTCGCCTATCGGCATGAAGAAACATTTTCCTACTTATATTCATGAAACCAGCCGGGAATTTCCGTATATTTATGTAAGTGCCGGGGTACGGGGACTTCAGATAAAAATAGCTCCGGAAGATTTGATTCGTGAATCCAGAGCAGAAATTTGTCGTTTATTTGAGGAGTAGTTTAACAAATCATTGTGCAAAAACTCAAGAAAAAGTATATATTTGCAAGAAATATTTATTTAAATCAATCATTTATTAATTCTAAAAACTTATATCTATGTTCAGTAAACACCCTAAAGGTCTGATTGCTGCAGCTTTAGCTAATATGGGAGAGCGTTTTGGCTTCTATATTATGATGGCGATTTTGACATTGTTTATTTCAGCGAAATTTGGATTGTCCGAGACAACTACCGGATACATTTATTCCGCGTTCTATGCTTCCATTTATATTTTAGCTTTGGCGGGAGGTGTTATTGCTGATAAGACGAAAAATTTCAAAGGCACTATTTTAGTAGGGCTGATATTAATGGCTATCGGTTATTTGATTATTGCCATTCCTACTCCGACCCCTGTTCCTAGTATGGCTCTTTACTTGGGATTAACCTGTTTCGGACTTTTGGTGATTGCTTTTGGTAATGGTTTATTTAAAGGAAATCTGCAGGCTTTGGTAGGCCAGATGTACGATGACCCTAAATATTCAAACCTACGTGATGCCGGTTTCCAGATATTTTATATGTTTATCAATATTGGAGCTGTTTTTGCACCGTTTATTGCTATTGGTGTGCGCAACTGGTGGTTGAAGGTGAACAACTTTGATTATGATGCCACTTTACCTGAATTGTGCCATCAATATTTAGAAAAAGGAAATGATATGGCTCCACAAGCAATGGAGAATCTGACAACTTTGGCTAAGAGTGTTGTTCTTGACGGGACTCCTGTAACAGATATGGGTATGTTTGTTAATAACTACCTTGATGTGTTTAACCGTGGTTTTCAGTATGCTTTTATGGCTGCTATTGGTGCTATGCTTGTTTCGCTGATTATTTATATGGCAAATAAGAAACGCTTCCCGGATCCTGCGACTAAATTGGAAACCAGTAAAGGTACTGCGACTGTGAATAAGGAAGAAATCCAAATGAGCGCTACTGAAATCAAACAACGTATCTATGCTTTGTTTGCAGTATTCGGTGTTGTTATTTTCTTCTGGTTATCTTTCCACCAGAATGGTTATTCTTTGACTTATTTTGCCCGTGACTATGTGGATTTGAGTGTTATTAATATCGACTTAGGTTTTACGCAGATCAAGGGAGCTGAAATATTCCAGAGCGTTAATCCGTTCTTCGTTGTATTCCTGACTCCATTTATCATGTGGATGTTCGGCTCAATGAAAAAGAATGGTAAAGAACCTTCTACCCCGATGAAGATTGCCATCGGTATGGGTATTGCCGCATTAGCGTATGTATTCTTGATGGTATTCTCCTTTACATTGCCTTCGAAAGAGGTGTTGGGTACTATGAGTGCTGCTGAAATAAATGCTATTCGTGTGACTCCGTGGATTATGATCGGTCTGTATTTCATCCTTACAGTTGCCGAATTGTTCATTTCTCCTCTGGGATTATCGTTTGTATCTAAGGTGGCTCCTCCTCATTTGCAGGGATTAATGCAAGGTTGTTGGTTAGCTGCAACAGCTGTGGGTAATTCACTGCTGTTTATCGGTGGTATTCTTTATACCACTGTTCCTATCTGGGCTTGCTGGTTAGTATTTGTAGGCGCAACAGGTGCTTCTATGATTGTAATGCTTTCAATGGTAAAATGGCTGGAACGCGTAGCGAAATAGAATCCCGTCATTGACTAAATAACAAAATGCCCCGGAACATTCACGATACTTGTTCCGGGGCATTTTGGTTTATTAAATATCCAATCCCATAATATAATCATTCATATAATACCCATTGCCAATCGGGAAATCACCTTCCCGTAACTTTCTCATTCCCATGTGTTCGTAAAACTGCAAGGCTTTATTATTACGATTCACGTTGAGTTCCATCAGACAAGGTTCCGGGTGTATCTCCTTGATGCATTTGATTGCTTCCTTAAATAAGAAACTGCCGCAATGCGTACCCTGAAAGCGGGGGAGAACATAGATTTTCTGAAGATGGAATACATCTTTTTCCTGTTGCTGCACAGAGACGTATCCGCATGGCTCATTCTCTTTATAGGCGATGGAATACACATGCCCTTCTTCCTCCATTTGCTTGCGCACATTGGAAGGAGCATACATCCAGTCCATCATATAATCCAGTTGTTCAGGAGATAAAATATCCTTGTAGGTGGCGGGGAATACCTCCTTTGCCATCGTATGAATAAGCTCGCAATCGGCTACCGTTGCTTTTCGAATTGTAAACATACGTATTTTCTATTTTATGGTTTAACGGGCACAAATATAGCCATTATTTCTTTTTATAATAAGGTAAGCACTCTCTAATGTTTTAATTATTATTAATTTATAGTACTTTGTAATGCAAGGTACTTAAGTAATGCATATATTTGTGCTATCTAAAAGAAGTGAATAATGAAAGTAGACAATGTAAAATCACAGATGAGGAAAGGCATGCTTGAATATTGCATCATGCTTTTGCTGCACAAAGAGCCTGCCTATGCTTCTGATATTATTCAGAAATTGAAAGAAGCCCAGCTGATTGTAGTGGAAGGCACCTTGTATCCGTTGCTGACCCGTCTGAAAAATGACGACTTGTTAAGTTATGAATGGGTGGAATCTACCCAGGGACCTCCCCGCAAGTACTATAAACTCACTGAACAAGGAGAAACCTTTTTGGGAGAACTGGAAATTTCCTGGAAAGAACTTAACGACACAGTGAATCATATAGCCAATAGATAATCCGAAAAAGAAGAAATAAAAATGAAAAAGACATTGACCATAAATTTAGGAGGAATAGTTTATCATATAGATGACGATGCCTACCGACTGTTAGACAATTATCTGTCTAATTTGAAACATTACTTTCGTAAACAGGAGGGTGCGGAAGAGATCGTAGACGATATTGAGATGCGTATTGCCGAACTGTTTGCCGAGAAAGTAACTGAAGGAAAACAGGTCATCACAGTGTCGGATGTAGAAGAAATTATCGCCCGCGTAGGCAAACCGGAAGATTTTGGTATTGCTGACGAGGATACAGATTCACAGAAAAGAACGGAACAAGCATCGTCCGCTAATCAAAGTAATACGCAAACCTCTGCCCAACGTCGCTGGTTCCGTGATCCGGATAATAAATTGTTGGGTGGTGTGGCAGCAGGACTGGCAGCTTACTTCGGTTGGGATATCACATTGGTGCGTATCCTGATGATTATTCTGGTGTTTGTGCCTTATTGTCCGATGATTATCCTTTATATTATCGGATGGCTCGTTATTCCGGAAGCCCGTACCGCCGCAGAAAAGTTAAGTATGCGTGGAGAAGCGGTAACCATTGAGAATATTGGCAAAACAGTGACAGACGGCTTCGAACGGGTAGCAGATGGGGTTAATAATTATGTGAACTCCGGTAAACCTCGTACCTTTCTTCAAAAGATAGGCGATGTATTTGTTTCCATTGCTGCCGTTCTCTTTAAGATATTTCTGGTAGCTCTTGTCATTCTTTGTTGTCCTGTCTTGTTCGTATTGGCTGTCGTATTGGTAGCGTTGGTATTTGCGGCAATTGCCGTGGCAGTCAGTGGAGGAGCTTTACTTTATGAGTTGTTGCCTGCCATCGACTGGATGCCGGTTGCTTCCGTCTCTCCTATGATGACATTATTAGGTACGATTGCCGGAGTTGCCCTCATCGGTATTCCATTAGGAGCTTTTTTGTATACCATCTTGCGCCAGCTATTCCATTGGTCACCAATGGGAACAGGTTTGAAATGGTCGCTATTGATTTTATGGATATTGGGTGCGGTCATTATGGTTATCAATCTTTCTGCTCTTGGCTGGCAACTGCCTCTGTATGGGCTGCACTGCTGTTAACTAAGCCTCATTCTATTAAAAAAGGATAATATTTATTCTTTTATAAGTAAATGTACCCCGATAGTGTGTCCGGGGTACATTTTTTGTTTTCCCTTATTCATCGTAAATCGAGAAATTTTTAGTAAGTTTGTAAATACGTATTCAGGAAATAAAAATGGGTGAACATATATGTTTTAGGAGAAACGAACGTTTAGCGACAGTCAATCCTTATTGGAGAGGAAATCCGATGGTGCGCGGACGTTTTTTTAACAGGCAGCATCGCTTCCGTCCGGGGATGGGCAGCGTGTTAAAATGGCGTCTTTCGCCCAATCCCCAACGCAAAGAGAAGAAGACGGTGAAATGGGACCCGAAAGTTTGTTATCTTCGCTCATTGGATGCGGTGGTAGGAGATTCTCTGATATGGCTCGGACATAATTCTTTCTTTCTTCAATTAGCAGGTAAGCGAATCATGTTCGATCCGGTGTTCGGCAGTATTCCTTTTGTGAAAAGACAGAGCGAATTTCCTGCTAATCCTGATATATTTACGGAGATTGATTATCTACTTGTCAGCCATGACCATTTTGACCATTTGGATAAACAGAGTATAGCATGCTTACTGAAGAATAACCCGCAAATGAAACTTTTCTGCGGCTTGGGAACCGGTGAACTGATTCAGGGATGGTTCCCTGAAATGAAAGTGATTGAAGCCGGATGGTATCAACAAATGGAAGATGAAGGATTGAAGATCACGTTTCTGCCGGCACAACACTGGAGCAAACGTTCCGTACGTGATGGTGGGCAGCGACTGTGGGGAGCTTTTATGCTGCAAGGAAATGGGATTTCTCTTTATTATAGTGGTGATACGGGTTATTCCAGCCATTTTCGTGAGATTCCCGATCTGTTCGGAGCACCGGATTATGCTTTGTTGGGCATCGGAGCATATAAACCCCGCTGGTTTATGCGTCCCAATCATATATCGCCTTACGAATCATTGACTGCTGCCGAAGAAATGAATGCAGGTCTTACCATTCCCATGCATTATGGTACATTCGACTTGTCTGACGAGCCTTTGCACGATCCTCCGAAAGTTTTTGCAGCAGAAGCAAAGAAACGGAAGATTCCAGTGGAGATTCCCTATTTGGGAGAGATTGTAAAATTGAAAAAACAGAAATAATTAGAAACGAATAAAGAGATGAAGAAATTAGAAGTAAAAGACCTGAAAGAAAACTTTTTCGAAGCGATCGGAAAAGAGTGGATGCTGGTTACGGCCGGAACAAAAGAGAAGTTTAACACGATGACAGCAAGTTGGGGTGGCATCGGTTGGCTGTGGAACAAGCCTGTTGCTTTCGTTTTTATCCGTCCCGAACGGTATACGTATGAATTTGTAGAGAAGAACGATCACCTGACTCTTTCTTTCTTAGGGGAAGAAAATAAGAAGATTCACGCTATTTGTGGTTCCAAGTCGGGACGTAATATAAATAAAGTAAAAGAAACTGGATTGAAACCAGTGTTTACAGAAAATGGCAATGTGTTGTTTGAGCAGGCACGATTGAGCCTGGAGTGTAAGAAGCTTTATGCTGACGGTATCAAACCGGAATGTTTTCTGGATAAGGAATCATTGGAAAAGTGGTACGGTGGTGCTCATGGCGGTTTCCACAAGATGTATATTGTAGAAATTGAAAATATTTATTCGGAGTAAGATTTAGCCGATTTATGATGGATGCAATGGAGAAGGCTCTGAACTCAAGTAGATTGAGAACAGAGCCTTCTTTTATTTTACTTTATTGGAAAGTCGTTAAGCACAGATTATATGAAATATGCAGTTTTAGTGAATCAAATGACTGTGAGATTCGTATAATCCGTGCTTTAAAATTTTACTTAGATGGAGCTTTCTTCACCCATTTGTCCAGCCATTCGAAGAATGTGCGTTGCCATAGAACCCCATTCTGCGGTTTCAATACCCAGTGGTTTTCATCCGGATAAATCAGCAACTCTGCAGGAACACCACGCATCACGGCAGCATCGAAAGCAGCCATTGCCTGATTAGCCAAAATACGATAGTCTTTTTCTCCATGAATACAGAGGATAGGCGTATCCCATTTCTCCACGAATAGGTGAGGAGAGTTGGCAAACGTACGTTGTGCCACCGGGTTTTGTTTTTCCCAGTATGCGCCTCCCATATCCCAGTTGGCAAACCATTTTTCTTCAGTTTCCAGATATTGCATTTCCATATTGAAGATACCGTCGTGGGCGATGAAGGCTTTGAATCGTTTGTCATGATGTCCCGCCAACCAGTATACAGAGAATCCTCCGAAGCTGGCACCTACACATCCCAAGCGATCTTTGTCTACATACGGCTCTTTTGCCATTTCATCGATAGCAGTGAAATAATCTTTCATACACTGGCCACCGTAGTCACCACTGATCTGTTCGTTCCATTCCACGCCAAATCCCGGCAAGCCGCGACGATTCGGAGCAACAATGATATAATCATTGGCTGCCATAATCTGGAAATTCCAGCGATAAGACCAGAACTGGCTTACCGGACTTTGCGGACCTCCTTCACAGAACAGCAAAGTCGGATATTTCTTGTTCGGATCAAACTGCGGGGGATAGATTACCCATGTCAACATCTGTTTGCCATCTGTTGTTTTCATCCAGCGACCTTCCACTTTACCCATTTCCAACTGGTCGTAGATCTGCTTGTTTTCCTGCGTCAGTTGAGTAGTAGAGCCATCCAGTGCCACAGTATAAATTTCATCACCCATGCTCATTGAATGACGTTTGGCGATCAGTTTATCCCCGAAAAGAGCTACACTTTCATAATCGTACATTCCTGAAGTAATGGCCTTTACCGAATCATTTGCCAGGTCAAGCGCATAAATCTGTGACTCTCCATGCCATACACCTGTGAAATAGATCACTTTTGCATCTGCTCCCCAAACAAAGGCATCTACATTCGATTCGAACGCCTTGCTGACAAAACGTTTCTCTCCGGTTTCCAGGTTCATGATGAACAGACGGTTTAAGTCGGCTTCGTAACCGTCACGTTCCATACTCTGCCAGGCGATATACTTGCCGTCCGGAGAGTATTGCGGATTGGTATCATATCCTTTGTTCTCTTCAGTAATATTTTCCGTTTTTTGGGTGTTCAGGTCATAAACGTAAATATCGGAGTTGGTGGAAATCGCATATTCCAATCCTGTCTTTTTACGGCAAGTGTAAGCCACTTTGTCCGAAGTTGTATTCCAGGCAAGTTGCTCAATGCCACCCCAGGGTTTCATCGGACTTTCATACGGTTCTCCGTTCAGGATATCCACGATATTGGAAATACCGTTACCGTCGAAGTCGGCAACAAAAGGATGTGGAGCTGTCGTCACCCATTCATCCCAATGTTTGTACATCAGGTCGGTCACGATGATACCTGTGGCTTTCGGCAGGTCCGGATATTTATCAGCAGTGCTTTCTTTCGTCTTTACTTGTGAAATAAACAGCAGCTTTTTACCATCCGGCGAAATGGAATAACCTTCGATGTCTCCGTCGTAGTTGGTCAATTGCTTGCGTCCGCTACCGTCCGGGTTCATTTCATAGAGCTGGCTGCTTCCGTTGTCATTACTTAAGAATGCAAGTTTGGTGCCTCCTTTAATCCATGTCACTTCATTTTCCTGATACGGGGTATGAGTGATTTGCTGGTTTTCGCTTCCGTCTGCGTTCATTACGAAAACTTCGCGGTTACTCTTGTTTTCCGGTACACTGTAATACGCTACCGTATACGCAATTTTCTTTCCGTCGGGCGATACGGCGAATCCGCCGATACGTCCCATAGCCCAAAGTGCTTCGGGAGTCATGCGCTTCCCTTCGATCTTAATATCCGATTTCTCGATAAGCACCTGATCTGTTTTGCCTGCGTCTTTGGTTCCTCCGCAGGCAGCTAACAACATTGCTGCCGACATCATAAATAAATTAGCTTGTCTCATATATTTTATAAAATGTTTATTTTCTTGCGAAGATAGTGAAAAAAGGATTTAAATCTTCTTTTTCTGCCAGTTTCCTTTCTTCATATACCAGTAGCAGAACAACAGTATAAAAGTACCGTACACACATTCTGTCGTCCAGGCAAATGCGACATCCATTCGCAGATACATGATGAAATATGCAGAGTATGTGACATAGATAGCCAGTACACAAAGTTCCATAGCCAATGCAGTCCGCGTATTTCCTGTTCCTGATACCGATTGGAAATACACATTGGCAGGCACCAGTACCAGATAGGCAGAGCATAGTACCCACAGTGAAGGTACGGATGCCGCTCTTAAATCCGGGATGTCTGTATAAATGCGCAGAATCAGATCCGGGAATAAGCAGAAAAACACCAGGATCGGCAATACAAAGATATATCCGATACGGATATGTTGCTTGATAGTTCCCCGTACACAATCCTGTTCGCCTGCACCGATTAGGTTACTTACCAGCGAACCGCAGGTGGAAGCAAATGCCATTGCAATCATAAACGGTATCCCCGACACGTTGCGGATGATGTTGGCAATCGCCAATGACCGCTCTCCCAAATGTTCCACAAACAGGAAGAACATGAACCAGGTAGACAAAGAAACGAAATTCTGAATCATTGTCCACACAGAAACATTCAGTATGCGTTTCAGTGTTTTTCCATGGAATTTGGGCAATATGTTCAACGCATATTTCTTGCAGTCAATTCGTTTCCATGTATAGATGATGAAGAAAATCACCGATACCATTTCGGCCAGTGACGAACCGATGGCAGCGCCGGCAATTCCCAGTTGCGGGAAACCGAATTTACCGAAGATCAGGATATAGTTGAATACCACATTCGAAAGCACCATTACGATAGAGTTCAGCGTCAGTGTTTTGGTTTGTGTCGTACCTACAAAGAAGGCGCGGAACATGACCATGACAAAAGAAAAGAAGAACCCGTACACACGCCAGTGAATATAACTTTCGGCTGCATCGTAAATGTGAGGAGACGAAATGATATTCTTTAAGATATATGGTGAAAATACGATGGAGAATGTGAATAAAATCACTGCCATGGCAAGCAGGAAATAAATGCCCTGATAGAAAATCGGTCCGATTTCCTTGTAGTTTCCTTCTCCGTTGCGGCGGGCGATTAAGATCTGTGCGCCGATGCTGAAACCGAATGCCATCATAAAGATAGCAAGATAGTATACCCCTGCGATAGCAGAAGCACCCAGCTCGATTTCTCCTACACGTCCCAGGAAGGCCGTGTCCGTCATGCCGATCATTTGCTCCATAATCAGACTGATCAGGATAGGGAAGGTGATCGTCCAGATTTGTTTATACGAATATTTAGTTTTCATCTTATTATATTGTTTAGAGAAAGAAAGCCGGGCAACCAAAATAGGGTGTCCGGCTTTCTTAGAATATGATTCAGGAATAATTCCTTATTTTTTATTCTGTCTTTGCTGCTGCAGTAGCTCTTGTTGCTTTTGCATCGCTTCCAGGCGGGCAGCAAATCCGGTCTTTTTCATTTGTTTCGGGTCCTTCTTTTTCGCTTCAAGAATAGCCAACAATTTAGTTTCGTCGGTCGTTTTACGAAGCAGAATCATAGTACCCACGCTAATCAGCGTTGACACGAAATAGTAATAGTTCAAACCTGACGGATAGTCGTTCAAGACAAACAAGAACATAATCGGCATCAGGTACATCATCCATTTCATAGCCGCCATTTGTGGCTGCGCTCCGGTATCCTGCATAGACATCGTATACTTCGTGTTCAAGATGTTGGTCACCGTCATCAGCAAGCAGAACAAGCTAAGGTGGTTACCCAGGAACGGAATATGGAATGGGAATGTGATGAACGCATCATAAGTAGAAAGGTCGTCCGCCCACAAGAAACTCTGTTGACGCAGCTCGATAGCACTCGGCACGAACATAAACAAAGCCATCAGGATAGGGAACTGCAATAACATCGGCAGACAGCCGCCCATCGGGCTTACCCCGTACTGGCTGTAAAGACCCATCACCTCCTGCTGTTTCTTCATTGCATCTTCCTGCTTCGGATATTTCTTGCTGATTTCGTCAATTTTCGGTTTCAATACACGCATCTTGGCAGAAGACATGTACGTTTTCCAGGTAGCCGGATAAACCACGACTTTCACCATGATGGTCAGAATCAACAGTACGATACCCATGCTCAATCCCCAACCGGATAACCAGTCGAATACGTTGATTGTGATAAACTGGTTAATCCAGCGAATCAACGGCCAGCCCAGATAAACCAGTCTGTGAAGTTCCCATTTCTCGTCGCGGCCTTTATCCAGCGCTTTCAGCGTCTTAAAGTGGTTCGGACCGAAATAGAAATACATCTCTGTCGGTTCTTTGCCTGTCGGATCAAAGAAAGTATTCATTTCAGCAGAATAATCTTTGATATATCCGCTTCCTTGCTGCTCCATTTTTGACTTTACGGAAACCTTGTCGAAATCCTGTTCAGCAATAAATACAGACGAGAAGAACTGATTCTTGAAAGCTACCCAATCAATGCGTCCCGGCAAATCCTGACTGTCATCTTTGGCAGCAGATAAGTTGTCCACATTGTCACCTGTTACTTTATAAGTCAGTTCCGACAGACGATTCTCATAAGTGAATCCTTTTTCCAGTTGGCGGGCACGTTGTGACCAGTCGATGTCCACATACTTGGTGCTTGCCAACTTGTTTTCCATGCCTGTCGCTTTGATTTCAAAGTTCATCAGGTAGCTATCCGGTTTCAGCGTATAGATGAAATCGATATAGCTTGCGCTATCCGCAGCCAGACGCATGGTAACACTACTATCCGTCTTGTTTACAGCTTCAAAGAAATAATCTTTGGTCTGGATGGCTCCTGCTTTGTTGTAGAAGTTGAAGTTCATCGAAGCATCGTCACCGTCGAACAACATAATCGGTGTCTTTTTGTCCTGTGCCATATAATCCTTCAGCATGGCTGAATAGACACGTCCGCCTTTTGTTGCGAAAGTAATTTCCGCTACATTATTCTGGATGCTGATTTTAGAATCGGTCCCATGCAAGGCATTGAAAAACAAAGCAGAAGAATCGGCAGCCGATGCAACCTCTTTTTGGCTGTTAGCCAGCGCAGCTTCTGTTTTCGCCTTCAGCGCTTCCTCCTGCTGCTGTACTACGGCAATAGAGTCATAGTATCTTTTTTGTGCAGCTATCTGTTCCTCGCTTGGACGACTCAAAAAGCTGAATCCTACCAATAATATGCCTATTAGAACGAGACCTGTGATGGTGTTTTTATCCATTCTTATTTTAATTACAAATTATAAAATTACAAACTACCGGTCGTTTACCGCGTATCGTTAGCCTTTTGCCGTTGTTTTTTCGTTTTCGATGGCAGCTTTCACAAATGCCACGAACAACGGATGAGGATTCAGTACCGTACTGCCATATTCCGGATGGAACTGTGTACCGACAAACCATTTCAAAGCCGGGATTTCAACGATTTCTACCAAATCCGATTCCGGGTTGATACCTACACATTTCATGCCGGCAGCTTCATATCGGTCTTTATAGTCATTATTGAACTCATAGCGATGACGGTGACGTTCCTGAATATGTTCTTGTCCGTAAGCCTGATATGCTTTCGAACCTTTCTGCAATACACATTCGTAAGCACCCAGACGCATCGTACCACCCATGTTGGTGATTGCTTTTTGTTCTTCCATGATATCAATCACGTTGTGCGGAGTCTTTTCATCCATTTCACGTGAGTTGGCATCAGCGTATCCCAGTACGTTGCGTGCAAATTCGATGGCGATGCATTGCATACCCAGACAAATACCGAAAGTCGGAATGTCATGCGTACGTGTATATTTGATAGCGACAAACTTGCCGTCAATACCCCGTTGGCCGAATCCCGGACCGATCATTACACCTGCCATGCCTTTCAAAGCTTCACCTACATTTTCGTCTGTCAGTTTCTCACTGTTTACGAAATGAACTTCCACTTTGCGGTCATTGTAAGTACCCGCTTGCGATAAAGCTTCACGGATAGACTTGTAAGCGTCCTGCAAATCGTATTTTCCAACCAGTGCAATATTGATCGGTTCTTTAGTCTCTGCAGCGTGACGACGTTCCAGGAATTTACGCCATGGGCCGAGTCCCGGAGTTTCTCCTACCGGCAGTCCCATCTTTTCGAGGATAGTGCTGTCCAGCCCTTGCGCCTGCATCAGGATAGGTACTTCGTAAATTGTTTCCGCGTCGATAGACTGCACGACGGCTTTATCGTCTACATTACAGAATTGTGCCACTTTCTTACGCAGTCCGTCACTTAGCGGATGCTCGGCACGCAGTACCAGTACATCCGGCTGAATACCCACACTTTGGAGTTCCTTTACAGAATGTTGCGTCGGTTTTGTTTTCAATTCTCCGGCAGCAGCAAGATAAGGAACATAGGTCAAGTGTACGCAAAGAGCGTTCTTACCGAGTTCCCATTTCAACTGACGGATACTTTCGAGGTAGGGGAGTGATTCGATGTCACCTACCGTACCACCGATTTCAGTAATCACAAAATCAAACTTGTATTTATTACCAAGCAGTTTAACATTCCGTTTGATCTCGTCTGTGATGTGAGGAATCACCTGGATCGTTTTACCCAGATAATCTCCACGACGTTCCTTGTCAATGACGCTCTTGTAGATACGTCCCGTAGTAATGTTGTTCGCCTTTGTCGTTTGTATACCCAGGAATCGCTCATAGTGTCCCAAGTCGAGGTCGGCTTCGTGTCCGTCTACGGTTACATAGCACTCTCCGTGCTCATAAGGATTCAATGTTCCCGGGTCGATGTTGATATACGGGTCAAACTTCTGGATGGTTACATTATAACCTCTTGCTTGCAGCAACTTACCGATGGATGATGAGATGATCCCTTTTCCTAAAGAAGAGGCAACACCACCGGTGACGAAAATATACTTTGTTTCTCCCACAGCTATAACTGTTTTAATAATTGTTTACTTAGTAGTATTCTTACGAACTTAAAAACCGCAAAATTATAAAAAAAGAGGAAGATTACAGTCTTTCGTCTCCACAATTTTATTAAAAAATGCAATTTTAAAAGAATCCTATGATTTCTGAACAAAATAATGTAGCTTTGCACTCTAAACCATAGACAAATATGATGAGAATTACTACTTTATGTTCAGCGTTTATTCTGTCAATCTTATCGTTATCGCTTTTTGCACAGGAATCTGTCGATCCCTCTCCACTTCCGACTGACTCTCTGCAGCCTGCTCCTGAAGCGATTAAACCTGCCAAAACGGTTAAATCTTCAACAGTTGTGGCAAAAGCCAGAGTCGTGAAAGCAGATACGCTTTCGGCGGAGCTTCAGAAATATTTGATGCTCAAACTGAATATGTCGGGGCCGACTCCGAAACTGGATACCGTTTCTTATTTATATAATAAGTATGTCGCGCAATTAGATTATTTGAACGATCTGTCTGTGCCGCCACGTTATATTCCGTCTGATCCCGATTATTTTCGTCTGTTCACACCATTGGCATATTATTATGCTCCGATGGCACAATATTCGAAATTGGAATGGAAGCCTATGCAATGGGACACCACTCCTCAACTGACAGCGGAACTTCTGCCTTATGATACCCTGGCATTTACCAAAACCCAGCGTGCCGAGAAAATAGTGAACAGTGCATTGATGGATCTTTATTTGGAACGTCCGAACTTGGTTGTCACTACAGAAGACCGCATCATGAGTCGTGATGTATTCCGTCACGATGTGAAGCCGAAAATATCTCCCAAAGCAAACGTTATTCATCTGTTTCAACCGGAAAATATGGATGATAATGTAGGGAAAGCCAATATGAAGATTAGTCGGCCGAACTGGTGGGTGACCGGAGGTAACGGATCGTTGCAGATTAGCCAGAACCACCTTTCGGATAACTGGTATAAGGGAGGTGAAAGTAACTTCTCCGGATTAGCCACTTTTCAGATTTTCGCCAACTATAATGACAATGAAAAGGTGCTGTTTGAGAACCAGCTGGAAGCTAAAGTGGGTATGACTTCCACTCCGTCAGATGAATATCATAAATATCTTTTTAATACCGACCAATTCCGCTTATATAACAAATTAGGTTTGAGAGCCCTCAAAAATTGGTATTATACCATTTCTTCCGAGTTTAAGACACAGTTCTTCAACGGATATAAAGCTAACAGTGAAGAATTGGTTTCATCTTTCATGTCTCCGGCAGATTTGGCGGTCAGTGTCGGTATGGATTATAAATTGAGTAAGAAGAAATTTAATCTTTCCGTGTTTATGGCGCCGTTGACTTACAACTTACGTTATATAGGCAATTCTGAAGTGGATGAAACTAAGTTTGGCTTAGAAAAAGGAAAATGTTCTAAAAACGATTTCGGTTCCCAGTTGCAATCGACATTGAACTGGACCATCATTTCTGCAGTGACTTTAGAGTCTCGTCTCAATTATCTGACCAACTACCATTGGGCACGTGTAGAATGGGAAAATACGTTCAATTTCGTATTAAACCGTTATCTTTCTACCAAGCTCTATATACATACCCGTTTTGACGACAGCTCGAAACCGACTGAAGGCGACAGCTTCTTCCAGTTGAAAGAATTGCTTAGCTTCGGTATTAACTATAAGTGGTAATCAAAGTAGATACAGAAAAAGCACAATTCAGTCTGTCTGTAAAAAAAGAAAAGTTTTTTCTTGTTTACTATTTATATTTTTATCTATCTTTGCCACTGAATTCAATCCATTACCTTAAAGGTGACGGAGAAATGAGGGGTAAAAATACATGATCATTAAGAAAAATGACGATCGGGATCTTCTGTCAACAGATGTGATTGGCAGCAGCGTAGCGCGCTCAAAACGTTGGTTGGTGGCAATCGTACGTATTTGTCACGAGAAAAAAACGGGTGAGCGGCTTACGAAAATGGGGATCGAAAATTTCCTTCCAATTCAACAAGAAGTTCATCAATGGAGCGACCGCCGTAAAATTGTCGACCGGGTACTGCTTCCGATGATGATTTTCGTTCACGTTGATCCGCAAGAGCAAAAAGAAGTCCTGACTTTATCTTCTATCAGCCGTTACATGGTATTACGTGGGGAGAGTACTCCGGCTGTTGTCCCTGACCAACAAATGTTGCGATTTAAGTTTATGCTCGACTACTCGGATGAGACGATTAGCATGAGTACATCGCCATTGGCTCCGGGAGAGAAAATACGGGTAATCAAGGGACCATTGGCAGGATTGGAAGGGGAATTAGTACATGTGAATGGGAAATCGAAAGTTGCTGTTCGATTGACAATGTTAGGGTGTGCATGTGTAGATATACCGGCTGGGTGTGTAGAGCCGGTATCTGAAAATGGGGATTTACGTGATTGAGTAATCAATCTATTTTATAGGGGTATGGGGATTTTACTGCAAAAATGTAATGAAAGTCTGTAAAATAGCAGGCAGTCTATCTGACATCGGTAACCAAACAGTGGATATATTTATCGATGACCTCTCTCAAAAATAAAAATCCATAAAGTATTATGAATTATATCTTTACAAAAGATATAGTGTAGAAATGTATGTACGTATCGAAAGATGAAGGGATTCTTTGTTGGGCTACACCAACATGGAAATCGTAGTCATAGTCCTTGTACTGATCATAATCAATCAGATAAATCAAATTTCGAAATATTATTTTATTCATTTATACTATAATGGAAAAAACATTGAAGGGCATAGTGCAATATGCCCGCAAAAATTATTTCAGTTATTGGGTTATTTTAGGTATTGACACGGCAATTTCTGTATTATGTTCGTTGGTCGCTTATGCGGTAATTCATTATATGGCGCATGTTCCAATGACCGACTGGATGCTTTGTAAGTTTGCTTGCGTTTCTTTGGTAGCAAGTGTTGCGGGCTCTTTATTATTCCATACTTATCGTAATACAATTCGTTTCTCACAGGCACGTGAACTTTGGCGTATCATGTGTGCCGTTTTATTTAAAATTACCTGTTTGGTCATTATTTCTTTTGGAGTTATATATGAGACCCAATTGCCATATAATTATAAAATATCCTATCTTCTATTTGATGGTTTATTGACTTTAGTGATCTTGACGACCTTTCGTGTATCATTGATAATCGTCTATGATTTTTTATTGGATTGGGTGAATAAAAAGAACACACGTATTCTTATTTATGGTACTAATGAAGAGAGTGTAGCCTTGAAGTTACGTCTTAGGGATAGTGCACATTATAAAGTAACCGGTTTTTATGTATATGGTAAAAATAACAGCCGACGCCGATTGGCAGATCTTCCCGTTTATTACTTTGAAAATGAATCGGATGTTGATTATATCATGCGGAAGCGCGGAATTAAGGGGATTCTGTTTGCCCGTTATGAAGATACCCGCCTGGAAGAAAAACGCCTTCTGGAATATTGTAAAAACAATGAACTTAAGACATTGATAGCTCCTACTATCAGTGAGGCGGATTCTGATGGAAACTTTCATCAGTGGGTACGTCCTATTAAGATTGAGGATTTGTTGGGTCGTGCCGAAATTAATATCAACCTTCGTCAGGTTGCAGAAGAATTCAGGGGAAAAGTGGTGTTGGTGACTGGTGCGGCAGGCAGTATTGGCAGTGAACTTTGCCGTCAATTAGTGCAGATGGGAATTCAGAAACTTATCATGTTCGACTCTGCAGAAACACCTTTGCATAATGTCCGTCTTGAGTTTGAGAAAAAATATCCAAATATAGATTTTGTTCCGGTGATTGGTGATGTGCGTGTGAAGGAACGCGTTCGTATGGTATTCGAATTGTATCATCCTCAAATTGTTTTTCATGCTGCTGCTTATAAACATGTGCCTTTGATGGAAGAAAATCCTTGTGAGGCTGTGCTTGTCAATGTAACCGGTTCTCGTCAGGTGGCTGACATGGCTGTGGAATATGATGCAGAAAAGATGATTATGGTGTCTACGGATAAAGCTGTAAATCCTACTAATGTAATGGGTTGCTCCAAACGTTTGGCAGAAATCTATGTTCAAAGTCTGGGATGCGCTATCCGTGAAGGAAAAGTGAAAGGTCATACAAAATTTATCACTACCCGTTTTGGTAATGTATTGGGTAGTAACGGTTCTGTCATTCCTCGTTTTAAAGAACAGATAGAGAATGGTGGGCCGGTAACTGTTACTCACCCCGATATTATTCGTTTCTTCATGACCATTCCCGAAGCTTGCCGTTTGGTAATGGAGGCCGCCACAATGGGTGAGGGCAATGAGATCTTTGTTTTTGAGATGGGAAAAGCTGTCAAGATCGTTGATCTAGCGACTCGTATGATCGAATTGGCTGGCTATCGTCCGGGTGAAGATATCAAAATAGAATTCACGGGATTACGTCCGGGTGAAAAATTGTATGAAGAGGTGTTGAGCGATAAAGAAAATACGATTCCGACAGAGAATAAGAAAATCATGATCGCCAAAGTTCGTCGGTATGAATATGCTGATATTCTTGATACTTATGCAGAGTTTGAAAGGTTGTCGCGTGCGGTAAAGATCATGGATACCGTGCGGTTGATGAAGAAAATAGTTCCGGAGTTCAAATCAAAAAATTCTCCGCGATTTGAAGTACTGGATAAAGAATAAATAGGGAATAATCAACAAAAGATTCTATAAATAAATTATCATTTATTATGAATAAATCATTGCGCACGCATTTGAATGTACGAAGCTTGTATGGAAGTTTGTTTTCCTGTCTGATAGCGGTATTTCTGTTTGCTTCCTGTCAGTCCTATAAGAAAGTACCTTATTTGCAGGATGCGGGAGTTGTAAAGGACACCAATCAACAGGAAAATTTATATGATGCCAAGATAATGCCTAAAGACTTACTTACTATCGTAGTCTCATGTACTAGTCCGGAACTTGCAGTTCCGTTCAACTTGACGGTGGCAACTCCTGCTAATGCGGCTACTGCCAGCACCCAATTGACTACCCAGCCTGTTTTACAACCTTATCTGGTAGATAATGAAGGCAAGATCAATTTTCCTGTTCTGGGTGAATTAAAAATAGGTGGACTGACGAAAAGAGAAGCTGAACAACTGATAATAGACAAACTGAAACCTTACATAAAGGAGACTCCGATAGTTACTGTCCGTATGGTAAACTATAAAATTTCTGTATTAGGTGAGGTTGCCCGTCCAGGTACATTTACTATCAACAATGAGAAAGTCAACTTGTTGGAAGCTCTTGCCATGGCCGGTGACATGACGGTCTGGGGAGTTCGTGACAATGTAAAACTGATTCGTGAAGGTGCTGATGGCAAACAGGAAATTGTGACATTGGATTTAAACAAGGCGGAGACAATTCTTTCTCCTTATTATTGGTTACAGCAGAATGATATAGTCTATGTGACTCCTAATAAAGCAAAAGCTCGTAACTCCGATATAGGTAACAGTACCAGCTTGTGGTTCTCCGCTACTTCTATTCTGGTATCATTGGCAAGTTTATTAGTAACAATTTTCAAATAGTAATATAGATATGATTGGGGAAAAAAGAGAGAACCGGGGTGAGCAACCGGAAGAGCAGGTGGATATTCAGGAAATCCTTTTCCGTTACCTGATCCATTGGCCTTGGTTTGTGGTTTCTGTAATAATCTGTATCGCCTGCGCATGGGGCTACCTGCGTTTGGCCACTCCTGTCTATGATATAACTGCCACAGTCTTAATCAAGGATGATAAGAAGGGCGGTGGTGCGAGCATGTCCTCCGAACTGGAAAAGATGGGACTGGACGGCTTCGTTTCCTCGTCGAACAATGTAGACAATGAAATCGAGGTGCTGAAATCAAAGTCTCTTGCCCGTGAAGTGGTCAACAATCTGGGACTGTTTGTGACTTATAAGGATGAAGATGAGTTTCCTAATAGGGAACTTTACCGTACCTCGCCCGTAGTGGTGAGCTTGACTCCACAGGAGGCGGAAAAACTGTCTGCACCAATGGAAGTGGAGATGACTTTATTTCCCAATGGTGGGATGGATGCGTTGATAACGGTGAAAGACAAAGAGTATCGGAAACAATTCGATAAATTACCTGCTGTTTTCCCGACCGATGAGGGGACGGTCGCCTTTTTTGAAAGCAAGGATACATTGACGACCAATCAGGCTAAGGAGGAAAGTAAAGAGCGTCATATAAAAGCTTTTATAAACCGGCCGATGTCTGTGGCCAAAGGATATATCCAGTCCTTGTCGATAGCCCCTACATCAAAAACCACTTCTGTAGCTGTTCTTTCGTTAAAGAACTCAAATACCCAACGTGGCAAGGACTTCATCAACAAACTCCTTGAAATGTACAATATCAATGCCAATAATGACAAGAATGAGGTAGCCCAAAAAACCGCAGAATTCATCGACGAACGTATCGGCATTATTTCCAAGGAACTTGGAAGTACAGAACAAGACTTGGAGAACTTCAAGCGTAGTGCCGGAATTACAGATTTGAGCAGTGAGGCACAAATAGCCTTAACCGGTAATGCTGAATATGAAAAGAAGCGTGTGGAAAACCAGACTCAAATCAATTTGGTGATGGATTTGCAACGCTATATGCAAGGTAATGAATATGAGGTCTTACCAAGTAATATTGGATTACAGGATGCGGCATCAGCTGGTGCAATAGACAGATATAATGAAATGTTGGTTGAAAGAAAGCGTTTGCTCCGTACATCAACCGAGAATAATCCGACGATCATAAATTTGGATACTAGTATCCGTGCGATGCGGAGCAATGTACAGGCTACGCTGGATGCTACATTGAAAGGATTGCAGATAACCAAAGAAGACCTTGCCCGTGAGGCGAACCGCTATTCCCGTCGCATTAATGACGCTCCGACCCAGGAACGCCAGTTCGTAAGTATCGCCCGGCAGCAGGAAATTAAGGCCGGTCTTTATTTGATGTTACTTCAAAAACGTGAAGAGAATGCCATCACTTTGGCAGCTACAGCAAATAATGCCAAGATTATTGATGAAGCGTTAGCGGACGACAATCCGGTTTCTCCTAAGAGGATGATGGTCTATCTTGCCGCCTTGGTATTAGGAGTAGGATTTCCGGTAGGTATTATTTATCTGATTGGCTTGACCAAATTCAAGATTGAGGGCCGTGCTGATGTTGAAAAACTAACTTCTCTTCCTGTTATTGGCGATATCCCGTTGGCGGATGAAAAGTCCGGTTCTATAGCTGTATTTGAGAATCAGAATAACCTGATGAGCGAGACATTCCGTAATGTACGTACTAATCTTCAGTTTATGCTTGAAAATGGCAAGAATGTGATTTTGGTGACATCTACTATCAGTGGTGAAGGTAAGTCTTTTGTATCATCTAATTTGGCTATTAGTCTTTCTTTGTTAGGGAAAAAGGTTGTGATAGTAGGTCTTGACATTCGCAAACCGGGATTGAATAAAGTTTTCAATCTTTCCAGAAAAGAACAAGGTATCACCCAATTTTTGATTAATCCAGCTGTTAATCTGATGGATTGGGTACAGCCTTCTGATATCAACAAGAATCTGTTTATTCTTCCCGGTGGAGCAGTTCCTCCCAATCCAACGGAATTATTGGCCCGTGACAGCTTGGAAAAAGCCATCGAAACATTGAAGGCTAATTTTGACTATGTGATTCTGGATACGGCTCCCGTGGGTATGGTAACTGATACCTTGCTGATAGGACGTACCGCTGATTTATCGGTATACGTATGCCGTGCCGATTATACTCGTAAGGCAGAGTTTACTTTGATCAATGAGCTTATGGAAAACAACAAACTGCCTAACCTCTGTATCGCCATTAACGGCTTGGATCTTCAGAAAAAGAAGTACGGCTATTATTATGGCTATGGTAAATATGGCAAGTATTATGGCTATGGTAAGCGTTATGGTTATGGCTACGGTTATGGAGAAAAACATACTGGTCAGGAATAAACTACTATTGATAAATCCAAATCAAACATAATATGCGTGATTTCAAAGAGATTCGGGTCGCAGTAGCCGGCACGGGCTATGTGGGACTGAGCATAGCGACGTTACTATTACAACATCATCATGTAACCGCTGTGGATGTAATCCCGGAAAAAGTGGAGAAACTGAACAATAAGGTTTCTCCTATCCAGGATGATTATATCGAGAAGTATCTGGCTGAAAAGCCGCTTGACCTTGTAGCCACTTTGGACGGGAGATCAGCCTACGCTGACGCCGACTTTGTGGTAATAGCCGCCCCCACAAACTATGACCCTGTGAAGAATTATTTCGATACGAGTCGTGTGGAGGAGGTCATCGACCTTGTGCTTGAGGTGAATCTGGATGCCGTAATGGTCATCAAGTCAACGATTCCTGTGGGTTATACCCGTAACCTTTATGTAAAGTACGCCCAAAAAGGAGTAAATAAGTTCAACCTGCTGTTCTCACCGGAGTTCCTTCGTGAAAGCAAGGCTCTTTATGACAACCTTTATCCGAGCCGTATCATCGTAGGTTATCCGAAGATCATCGATCGTCCGGAGTTTGCGGAAGAAAATGAGGCGATCTGCTCCGTTACGGATGTCACTATGTTGGAGGAAGCAGCTAAAATATTTGCCGCCCTTTTGCAGGAAGGGGCTATCAAAGAAAATATTGATACACTCTTCATGGGCATGAAAGAGGCTGAAGCAGTCAAGCTTTTCGCCAACGCCTACCTGGCTCTCCGTGTCAGCTATTTCAATGAACTTGACACATACGCTGAAATGAAAGGATTGGACAGTAAAGCCATCATTGAGGGCGTAGGTCTTGACCCCCGTATCGGGACACATTATAACAATCCCTCATTCGGTTATGGCGGTTATTGCCTGCCGAAAGATACCAAACAACTTCTTGCCAACTATCAGGATGTTCCCCAGATTTGGGCAGTTATAAAAGCAGCCTGATTATCAATACATTACAAACATAGAAATACGTTCGATTTTTGATTTAGTACCAATTTAGTACCATAAAATAGGATATTTTTCGATTCTGCGGACATTTTTTGCAGTTACACTCAATTTCAGGTAAAATCCATGTGATTTGGGGTTCGATCTCCCGTTGAGATACAAATTCAATTTTGACAACAAATGAGCGTCCAAAAAACTACACTAACATTCATAAATGAATAATTCTTCATTGCGTTCAGGTGCAAGCGGAGTTCTCACAATAATTTGTTGGTGAGGGTCTAAAGATACATAAACATAACTACAAATGGTAGAATCAAATAATACATCGGCAAATAAACGCATAGCACGCAATTCCATATTTATGTCAATACGTATGGTGATAGTGCTATGTATTACGCTGTACACTACACGAGTGCTTCTTAATGCACTAGGTGTGGAGGATTACGGTGTGTACAATGTTGTATGCGGTTTTGTGAGCATGTTTGCCTTCCTCAATACATCAATGTCTAATGGCATTCAGCGTTTCTTCAATTTTGAACTTGGAAAAAATGGAGTTGAAGGAGCAAAGAAAGTCTATAATACTTCATTACTCATACAATTCCTTCTCACCATTATTATCGTAATCCTCACTGAGAGTTTCGGATTATGGTATATGCATTATAAGATGGTTATACCGCCTGAGCGCTTTGTCGCAGCCCAATGGATTTTCCAATTCTCAATCATCAGTTTAGTCTTCGTAATAATGCAAGCTCCGTATGCAGCTGCTATAATGGCCCATGAACGCATGGATTTTTATGCTATTGTAAGTGTATTGGATGCATTTTTGAAACTTGCCATAGTTTTGGTGTTACCATTCATTTCAGCAGATTTATTGATAATATACGGGTTATTAGTTATGCTTATCAGTATTGTTAATTTCTTATTATATTATGGGTATTCAAAACGGAAATTTGAAGAAATTCAATTTGACAAAACATTTCATAGGGATTTGTTTAAGTCAATGATAGGGTTTTCAGGATGGAATATATTTGGTTCGTTAAGTGGTGTTATGAAGGAACAGGGAATAAACTTAGTTCTGAACGCATTTTTTGGGCCAGTAGTAAATGCAGCAAGAGGGGTAGCTGCACAAGTTAATTCTGGTATTTTGGGATTCGTGTCAAATATCACAATTCCTGTAAGGCCACAAGTTGTTCAATCCTATTCAAAAGGTGATACAAAAAGGGTAATGAACCTAACTTATAGTATAAGTAAATTGAGTTGTTTCTTTTTATATCTACTAGCATTACCTATTTGTTACGAGATAGATTATGTGTTACATTTATGGTTAGGTAATAATGTACCAGAACATGCTTCTGTGTTTGTCGTAATTATCCTTATGACATCTATGATGAACAACCTTAACGGGGCAATATCAGCAGTAGTTCATGCAACTGGTATTATGCGAAAGTATCAGCTCATATCATCAGTCACTGTGTTATCTTCAATACCATTGGCATATTTCGGATTGCAATTAGGTCTATGCCCTGAGTTCGCGTTATGGATGGTCTTTTTATCTATGACTCTTGCTCAAATTGCTGCCTTGGTAATCCTAAAGGGTTTGATCGAGTACTCAATAAAAGATTATATAACTAAAGTATTGTGTCCTATCACCTTTGTAATAATATCAACGATCTGGATACCATACATAATAAAGAGTAATATTGAACTAGGTTTTATGCGATTCTTCATTGAAGGAGTTACTTCCGTTCTGGCTGTGTGTATATCAGTCTATTTTTTAGGTTTAAATAATACAGAAAAGAATTTGATTAAATCTATGGTCACTAGTGCAAGACACAAATAGTTATATGAATCGCAACGTAATTATCTATATTTTGATAAGTAAATAAGTATTTTATGGATAATATTCAAACAACTGGTGGTATTTTCACACAAGAAATGCGGAAGATAGTATTCGAGAATATAATAAAAGTATTTTCTTGCAATGCAGAAGACATCGAAGACCTCACTCCTGTGCAAGCAGGAATGACAAACATCGTGCTTTCTTTCAAACTGAAAGGAGGCAAGTACATCTATCGTCATCCTGGTTTGGGCTCTGATGCCCTTGTGGAACGTGGGCGAGAGACAATCATGCAGAAGGTGGTATCAGACATTGGCATTGATACAACCCTTGTAGCTATGGATGTAGATGAAGGTTGGAGAATTGGCCGATTTGTGGAGCATCGAGATTTTGATTATCACAATCTCAATGATATGGTGCGTGCTGTCATGCTCTTCCGCAGGTTGCACGATGCTCCTTGTAAGGTTCGTTGGAACTTTGACGTGATTCAAAAAGCCGAAGGTATCAAGGCTCAAATAGATCCTGACAAGTATGGACATTTTGACGAATTCGAAGCAGTTCGTGATAGGTGTTATCAACTTCATGAGTTAGCAAAGACCGATGGCATCAAGCTCTGCAATATCCATGGTGATGCACGTGATGTCAACTTCTTGATAAATGATGAGGAAATATATCTCATCGACTGGGAGTATGGTGGTTTTGGCGACCCTGGATTTGATATTGGCAGTTATGTTTGTGGTGGCGAACATACAATTGAAGATATTGACAGAATTCTCTTTACCTATTATCGTCATAAGCCTACCAACAAGCAGAAGCGCCATTTCTATGCGTATATTGCACTAACAGGTTGGTTCTATATGCATTGGACTATGCTTAAGGAATCCAAGGGACAGAAGGTCGGAATTCACAAAACATGGTGGTACACCTATGCCCGCGATTTCAGCAAACTTGCACTTGAAATGTATAATGAAAAATAAGGAGGCTACACTATGACATATATTATATTAGCAGCAGGTAAGGGTAGTAACCTTCAACCTCTTACTCTTAAATACCCAAAGACATCGTTCCGTCTCGATGAGAATACAACTGTATTGCAACGAATGGAGCGTACCATTCGCAAGCATGACAAGGATGCAGAGATTGTTGTAGTTCTTGGTCATCTTGCCGATATGGTTAAGCAGGACTTGAGTGAGGAGAACTGCAAGTTTGTACTCAATCCATTCTATGAGGTAACCAACTCAATCTCATCATTGTGGTTCGCTCGTCAATACCTTGAGAGGGAGAACGTGACTATCGTTCATGGCGATGTGGTATATGACAATGATATCATAGAGAATTACCTTGTTAAGCCTACGAATTATCCGTATGTACTGACAGACTCATCATGTGCAGTTCCAGGTAACTACAATGCTGTTATCAGAGATAAGCGGATTCTGGTTATGAGCAAGAAGCTTGAGAATTTCTCTGCACAGTATTGCTGTATGACCAAACTTGATGCTGTTTCAGCTCGACTTATGAAACAAGAGATTGACAGCATGATTGAAAACAACATGTATGGTCAGTTCTTTGAAGACTCGCTTGTTCAATTGATCATGTTCAACGATTTCCAATTGTTTAGTGAAGATATTGCTGGCAAGCAATGGAGCGAAGTTGATACTGTTGACGACTTGCTGAAAGCACAACAAATTCATCACGCTAATTATTAAGGAACAGAAATGAATTACCTATTATTAATGGCTGGAGGTGTTGGCAACCGTGTTGGTGCTGGTATCCCTAAGCAGTTCATCGAAGTCCTTGGTGAACCAGTGATTGCCTATACCATGAGACGTTTCCAGGAATGTCCTTTGATTGACGGCATTGAACTGGTTTGTGTCAGGGGGTTTGAAGATCAGTTGGCAGAGATTGCTTGTAAAGCTGGTATCACAAAGGTAATAAAGATCGTTGAGGGTGGACATGATTATGAACACTCTATCATCAATGGTGTGAAGGGGTTTGAGGGTATAGCTAATCCAGATGATGTTATTCAGATTCATTGGGCTGCGGCTCCTTTTGTTAGCCAAGATATTATTGAGGATAATATACGAGTATGCAAAGAGAATGGCAATGCTATTTCATCATGCAAACCATTTCTATTGTATGGCACTAACGATGGCGACCATGCTGATGGGGTGATAGATCGTGATTCTTTCATATCTATTACGGCTCCTCACTCATTCCTATACAAGCACATTACAAAAATGTATGCTGATTGTGAAGAGCAAGGCTTGTTTGAGAAATTGGAGGCTCACACCACAAACTTCATGGCTGCACTCAATATCCCAATCTATTTCTCAAAAGGAGATCAGACCAATATCAAGATAACTACCAAAGAGGATATTGACCTCTTCACGGGTTTTGTGCTCCAAGAGAAGTTGAAAAAAGGCGAAATTATACTCAAATGAAAAGACTTCTAATTTCCCAACGCGAAGATGTCAATCAACATGGTGATGCAATAGATTCGCTCGAAGCAAACTATGTGCGTTATTTTACAGAGCAAGGATATTTGGTTATGCCTGTGTCCAACTACATTACCGATGTAGAACCGCTCTTTGAAATGCATATTGACATGGTGGTTCTCTCTGGTGGTGGCATCCTAAAGCCTTCCGCATACGACTTTGAGAAAGAAGGAAAGCGTCAGGACAATCGCGATCGAGTCGAAGATGATCTCATTCACATTGCTCTCGAACGCAATATCCCTCTCATGGGCATCTGCAGGGGTATGCAGAAGATCAATGCCTATCTTGGTGGTCACACCAGCTCGTTTGACAATCTCAAAGTCGCAAGACTTGTTCGCGAGCTGCATCCAGTTGTGATGGACGGCAAAAACATTATGGTCAACTCCTACCACGAAGATGGTATATTTGCGGATGGTCTTGCCCAAGGTCTTGAGCCATTAGCTTGGGATGAGGAGAATGGGGTGATTGAAGCCTATAAAGGTAATAATATTTATGGGGTGCAATGGCATCCGGAAAGAGTGGTGTAGCAATTATTGATTACTAATTTAGATAACTATGTTGAAAAATATATTAAAAAAAACTTATTGCTACAAACTGTGGCGAAAGTATCAAGATGAAAAACTTAGAAAAAGCAAAGAGGAAAGAAATGCATACTTTAAGGCTGAGGCTGTCAGTCTCTTAAAGCATTACGCAGAAACCTTAAATCGGGAAGGAATTACTTTTTGGCTAGATTTTGGCACCTTGCTTGGCTGTTATAGGGAGCATGATTTCATAGCACATGATTGCGATTTGGATACGGGTGCATATATTGATGACGCAAAGAGAATTAATTCTGCGTTAACAAAGGCCGGTTTTAGCTTAATTCGAGAATTTAACTGTCCTTTTGATGGAAGTAGAGAAGAATGCTATAAATATGGAAACACCTCCATAGATGTTTTTTACTTTCAGAAGGAGGGTAGCAATAGATACTGCTACTTATACCATCTGTTAGATAAAAAGAATTTTAATGTAAAACTTCGTGCCTGGGTACAAAAGATTACCGTACCTGACACACAGTTTACAAAGATTCAATTTAAAGGTATAGATGTCCTAATACCAGAAGATACAGCTTCTTATTTGACTCTTCACTACGGTCCAAACTTTATGATACCAAATGCAAGTTTTAACAGGGATAAAGAAGCAACCAATCTTACAACATATTCCTACGAGGAAAGACCTGCTGAAATGCTATTAAAATCTTAGTATGCCAAAAGTTAGCATAATTGTCCCTATATATGGGGTCGAAAAATACGTAGAACGTTGCGCTCGTAGTCTTTTTGAACAGACTCTTGATGATCTGGAGTTCATCTTTGTAGATGATTGCACTCCAGATAATTCTATTGAAGTGTTGCTTGATGTGATTAGTAATTATCCAAATCGTAAGGAGCAAACTAATATTATACATCATGAGAAAAATGGTGGATTGCCAGTTGCTCGACATACAGGATTGCAAGCAGCTTCAGGTGAGTATATTCTTCATTGTGACTCGGACGATTGGTTAGATGTAAGAACATGTGAATTGCTATACAATAAAGCAAAGACAAACAACTCAGATGTGGTAGTATTTGACATAGAGTGTACGGACGGTGAACACCCGATTTCTGTAATAAAGGCTGCTAAGACCGAGAACGTGCATCAGTTCACAAAAGATATGATGTATATGCGTAGTTCATGGTCTGTAGTAAATAAGATGTTCAAGCGCTCAGTCTATGATGATACAATATTATACCCTCAATATGGGGTTGGAGAGGATATGGGGCTTTGTTTGCAATTAATTTATTTTTGTAAAACAATGTCTTATATACCCGAAACTTTTTATAAATATTATATCAACCCACTATCTATGACTCATGATGTTACAGAAGTGAAGACGCTCCGTAAATATGATCAAGATAAGGAAAATGCAGACTTAGTTTGCAAATTCTATCATGAACATGCAACTGATCAAGATATAGTATCTGCCTTAGATTACGTTAGATGGAGTGTACGCTTCATGATATGGGGATTAGTGTATAAACCAGAATACTTTAAGCAATGGAAGCAAACTTATCCTGGAGTTGAGTGGCGTCTATTCACAAATTATGAGGTTTCATGTGTGGAAAAGTTTAGAATTTTGCTTACATATATTGGACTATTCCCAAGAAAGAAGGATCGTATCATACATTAATATATAATTATGACTTTTAAATTTGCGGAATATAAATCGGATATAATATACTATTTAACAATGGTTATTATGTCTTTAGCTTTGTTTTACAATTTTGCTACAGGTAGCGACATAATCGCTTTAGCGGTAACATTTTCTTATTGTATATATATATTCAAGTGCAAGAATGATTATTTGTTACCATCAATGATTTATATGTCGTTGTTCGCATATTTATTTAACTATAATTCGTATAACCTTTTATTTTTTGTTACGAGCGCCTATCTATTTAGATCTTTCCAATCACCTGTTTTCCCAAAAAACAAGTTTGTTGGAATTTTAATTATATATTTTATTACGCATCTAATTGCTACTAGTTCGGGAATTAATATTGCATTGATGTCAATGTTCCTCGCTTTGCTTAGTATATTTTGTGCATCATTGCAAGTGACTTATAAGATAGGTTTGTTGGTGCAGCATAGTTTTATTATCTCTTTTATATTATCTAGTATATTAGGTATGTTTAAAGAAGGAACAAGGCTTGCGGAAATGCTTACTGCTGATGAGGTATATGAAACAATACGTTTTTCTGGATTATCATACGACCCAAATTTTTATACAGTAATATCCATTATTGCAATATTCCTGATAATAAATTTAATGAGAAAAAAGTCAAGAATAATAAACTATGTACTTTTATTGATTGTGCTGTTTTTTGGTATGCAAACACTTTCAAAATCATTCTATATTAGTGCAGTTGTTCTAGTATTGTATTCAATTAAAGCAGCAGAGAGCAAGATGAAATATGGATTATTTCTAGGTATAGTATTCATTGCTGTTCTACCTTATTTTCTTGATAAAATAATGCCTATGCTTAATATTATGTTCCAACGATTAGAGAGCGGACAAGATGCAAGTAGTTTAACTACAGGTCGTTCTGACTTATGGCGTTACTATCAAGAATTAATTTTTGGAGATTCCTTCAGTTTTCTTATAGGTCATGGAGCTGTTATGCAGAAGGGAATGGATGCTGCACATAATACGTATCTCGAATTGCTTTACAAATTTGGCATAATTGGAACTCTTGTTGATGCCTATCTTATATATGTGTCTTTTAAGAATATTAAAGTTAGTATAGGACATACTCAGTTCAAATCATTCCTTTTCTTTGGATTATTTGCTGCAATGATGTTCAATCTGAGTGCTTATTCTTTTCCTGCTTTATGGTCTTGTTTGGTTGTAGTAGCAATTGCTGGATATTTAGATATCAATAATGAGAAACAAATAATTACATCATAAGTCATGTTCAACTTAGATAAATTTATTGCTGACTCAGTCACTTCGCGTGCTATCAGCATGTTTGCCGGAGATATCGAGGCAAACAAGGAGAAGCTTACTCAGGAAATCAAGGGTAAGAAGGTGTGTGTGATTGGTGGGGCAGGCTCCATCGGTTCGTCATTCATCAAGGCAGTTCTGCGATTCGAACCAACTTCGGTTGTGGTTGTTGACCTCAACGAGAATGGTCTTGCAGAACTCGTGCGTGACGTGCGCTCTACCGAAGGACTCTATTGTCCTGACGAGTTCCGTTGCTACACACTCAACTTTGCTGACCCAATCTTCGAGCGTATCTTCCGTGAGGAGAAAGGTTTCGACATTGTTGCCAACTTCTCAGCTCATAAGCATGTTCGTTCGGAGAAGGACAAGTATTCCGTTCAGGCACTCATTGAGAACAACGATATCAAGGCAAAGAAACTTATGGATCTGCTCACAGTATATCCACCAAAGCATTTCTTCTGCGTGTCAACCGATAAGGCTGCAAACCCTGTGAACATCATGGGTGCCAGCAAACGCGTCATGGAGGATCTTGTGATGGCATACAACCAGCACTTCAAGGTCACAACCGCACGTTTCGCCAATGTAGCTTTTTCCAACGGTTCATTGCCTGACGGTTGGATTCATCGCCTCCAGAAGAAGCAGCCTCTGGCAGCACCTTCTGATGTAAAGCGCTACTTCGTCTCACCTGAGGAATCTGGTCAGATTTGTATGCTCGCTTGTATCCTCGGCAATGGTGGTGAGGTATTCTTCCCAAAACTTGGTGAAGATCAAATGCTCACCTTCTCAGCTATTTGCGATGATTTCGTCAAGGCAGAAGGCTTCACCAAGGTGGAGTGCAGCAACGACCCTGAGGCAAAGCAGTATGCAGCTAACATGAGTTACGAGAGCGATTCTTATCCGGTCATTTACTTCAAGTCTGATACCACTGGCGAGAAAGCATACGAAGAGTTCTATATCCCTGGCGAGAAGATCAACATGGAGCGTTTCTCTGCTCTTGGCGTGGTAGAGGAAACCACTCGCAGACCTATGCCTGAGATCAACCAGTTCTTCGCAGAGCTTGAAGGTATCTTTGCATCAGCAGACTTCACCAAAGCACAAGTTGTAGAATCCATCAAGAAGTTCATCCCTAACTTTGAGCATGAAGAGAAGGGCAAGAACCTTGATCAGAAGATGTAATACCGATGAAATGGGAAACTCTCTCAAGTTTTTATCCATTTAAGACCAAATGGCTAACAGTGCGGCAGGACCATGTCCGCATGCCATCTGGTCATGAAATGGATGATTTCTATATAATCGAATCAAGGGATTGGGTAAGTATCATTGCTATCACTACAGAAGGCAAGTTTGTACTTGAAAGACAATATAGACAAGGTCTTCAGCGAGTATGTGTTGAACTTCCAGGAGGTTGTGTTGATGATGGCGAGCAGCCTCTTGAGTCTGCT
This sequence comes from Bacteroides sp. 1001302B_160321_D4, assembly GCF_015667765.1. Lineage (NCBI taxonomy): Bacteria > Pseudomonadati > Bacteroidota > Bacteroidia > Bacteroidales > Bacteroidaceae > Bacteroides > Bacteroides sp. 1001302B_160321_D4. The sequence goes on from NZ_JADPLO010000039.1 coordinate 53,557, forward strand.
AAAAGGGAGTTGCTTGAAGAAACCGGTTACAGTGGGGGTAAATGGTATGAGTTTGGGCATTTTGCTCCTAATTCAAGTGGGATGAATAACATGGCTCATTGCTTCATCGCTGATGGTGTTGTGCAATTTGCAGCACCTACCCTTGAGTCAAGCGAGGATATTGAGATCATATTAGTTTCTATAGACCAAGTCCGAGAGTTGATTGAATCTGAACAAATTATAGAAGCTGATTTGGTTGCTCCATTATGGAAATACTTGTATAAATATGGAAAATAAGGTAATAATTGTTGGAGCATTTCACGAAACGATCGAGTTGTGTGAGCTCTGTCAATGTACGATTATTGGAGTTATTGACAGTATTACCGAACCAGTGTACATGGGCTACCCTGTATTAGGTTCTGATGCTGATTCAAAACAAATATTCGAGAAACATAGCGATTGTAAGATTGTTATATCTCCAGATTCATCGAAGATAAAAAGAAAAATAGCATCCTATTATTCCAATATTGGATTTGATTTCGCATCCATTATTAGCCCAAGAGCATTTATATCTAAAACCGCTAAGATTGGAAAGGGCGTTGTTATCCAATCTGGTGTCAACATCTCATCAAATGTAGAATTGGGAGATTTCTGTAAAGTCAACTTCAATGCGAACATTATGCATGATGTTCAAGTAGGTGATTTTTCAATCATTGCACCTAATGTTGTAGTGTTAGGGAGGGCTCATATAGGAAACGATGTTTATATAGGTGCAAATAGTACAATCTGTCCAGATACAATAATTCCTGCCGAAACAAAAATTAATCCCGCAGATGTAGTTAAGTAGTATGAATAATATAGAACATATAAAGGAAAGAACCATCAGTTCAAAAGCGACTGTTATAGAGGCCCTACAGTTGATGGGTGCAATAAACCACAAAATGCTCTTTGTCTATGATGATGAACAGTTTATTGGTATCCTAACCATAGGTAATATTCAACGCGCTATTATCAAAAATAGCAATCTGTCACTTCCTGTAACCAACATTCTTGAGAAGCGAAAAATATATGCTTCTCCATCTGATCCAATTGAGAAGACAAAGGAAGTAATGTACAGGCTTAAGATAGAATGTATGCCAGTGGTTGATTCTGCTGGTTCATTAAAGGATATCATTCTATGGAATGACCTCTTTGGAAATGATGAGATACCTGAACGAGAAAGGATAGAATTGCCAGTTGTTATTATGGCAGGAGGCAAAGGTACTCGATTAAAACCAATTACCAATGTCATACCTAAGCCGTTGATTCCTGTAGGAGACAAAACCATCCTAGAAGAGATTATGGATCAGTTCGAGAAGATGGGTAGTAAACAATTCTATATGTCTGTTAACTATAAGAGCGACATGATGCGTTTCTATCTTGATCAACTTCCACATAAGTATATGATTGAATTCTTTGAAGAGGACAAACCGCTCGGAACAATTGGAAGTGTGTCGCTCTTGAAGGGAAAGATAACCACGCCGTTCTTCGTAACTAACTGTGATATTATTATTGATCAGGACTATCGTGATGTTTACTATTATCATCAAGATAATCATAATGATATAACAATTGTTACTGCAGTCAAGAGTTTCCGTATTCCTTATGGTGTAATAGAAACAGGTGATGGAGGAATCATGACGGGGTTAAAAGAGAAACCCGAGACAACGTATATGATCAATACAGGTGTATATATTCTTAATCCTAATCTGATTGATGAAATTCCGGAAGGTGAATTCTTCCATATCACACATCTAATGGAGAAAGTAAAAGCACGAGGTGGACGTGTAGGTTGTTTTCCTGTAGGAGAAAAGGCATGGCGCGATATGGGTGAGTGGCCAGAATATTTGAAAATAATTAATGTGTTATGAAAAAAGTTGCACTATATATTGTCGGCATAGGAACTGGAGGTATTGAGTCTTGTTCAATATCACAATTCTTATTTATGGACAGAACAAAGGTCGATGTTGAGTTCTTAGTAGATTCGCCACCCTCTGAAAATTTCAATGTCCAGAAAATTAAATCAGCTAAAGGCGTTATCACCTGCTGTTTTCCTACGCAAAGCCCATCCCCTTTGAGAAAATTTTTACGACCATTCGCTTTTGTAGAAACAGTATGGAAAAATCACTATGATGTAGTACATCTTCATATAAGTAATCCTACTGCTTTGCTATATGCATTACTTTGCAAATGGTTTACAAAAGCTAATGTTGTTGCAACTTCACACGCACAAGGTGTTGCAAATGGTTCAAAGAATTTCTTAAGACTATGCAAATGGTCAGCAAAACATTTGTCCAATTACTGCGATATTCGTCTAGCAGATTCTTATTTGGCAGGAAAATGGATGTTTAATGATCGCGACTTTGATGTAATGGTAAACGGCATAGATGCAAATTCTCTCGCATTTAATCCATCCAAAAGATTAGAGATTCGAAAAACATTAGGAATACAAGAGGATTGTCATCTAATAGGACATGTTGGCAGATTCGCAACTGACAAAAACCATGATTTTATCATTTCTGTTTTTAGCGAGTATGTCAAAATAGATCCGACATCAAAACTTCTCTTAGTCGGTAAAGGTGATCTTAAGGATCTAATTATTAAAAAGTGCAAGGATTGTAAATTGTTAGATAAGGTGGTTTTTGTTGAAAGTGCACCAGATTTATCACCCTATTACTCAGCAATGGACCTGTTCTTATTTCCTTCTTTACGCGAGGGGTTTGGCTTGGTTGCAATAGAGGCACAGGCTGCTGGACTACCTGTACTTGCATCAAGTGCAGTGCCTAAAGAAACCAAACAAACATCAATCATTGACTATGCAAATTTGACTGATGATGCATCTGTTTGGGTTAATAAAATTCAGAAATTGCTTATTTCATCAGACCAGAGAGCGAAAGTTGATATTACAAAGCTTATTGCTTTCTGTGGTATTCGTAATATATCAAATCAATTAGTAGAATATTATACAAACATAAAAAAATAATCCAATCAATTATGAACGCTCCCAAGATTATTGCAGAAATTGGCTGCAACCACAAGGGTGACATGAACATCGCCAAAGAGTTAATCATGACGGCTGCTACCTATTGCAAGGCAGATGTTGTCAAGTTCCAGAAGCGTTGTAACACAGAGCTTTTAACCCCAGAAGAGTACAATGCTCCTCACCCAAATCCTGCTAACTCGTACGGCCCAACTTATGGCGCACACCGTGAGTTCCTCGAGTTCAACCTCGAGCAGCATCGGCAGCTTCAGGCTTGGTGCAACGAGTTCGGTATTGAGTATTCTACATCTGTTTGGGATGTAACTTCGGCTAAGGAGATTACTACTCTCCAGCCTAAGCTCATCAAGATTCCTTCAGCATGTAACCTCAACAAACCTATGCTCCAGTACCTCTGCGACAACTTCGGTGGCGAGATTCACCTGTCGTTTGGTATGACTACCAAGGAAGAGGAAGAGGAGATTGTAAGTTTCTTTGAGAAGAACGGTCGTGCTAAGGACGTTGTTCTTTATAACTGTACTTCTGGCTACCCTGTACCTTTCGAAGACATCTGCCTCCTCGAGCTCACTCGTATGCGTCAGGCTTATGCTGATCGCGTAAAGGCTATCGGTTTCTCCGGTCACCACCTCGGTATTGCCGTTGACTCTGCTGCTGTCGCACTTGGTGCAGAGTGGGTTGAGCGTCACTACACTCTCGATCGTACTTGGAAGGGTACTGACCATGCAGCATCTCTCGAGCCTGATGGCGTACGTAAGCTCTGTCGTGACTGTCGTGCAGTTGCAAAGGCACTCACCTACAAGCAGAACGACATCCTTGATATTGAGATGGTTCAGCGTAACAAGCTCAAGAAGAATCAGGTTAAGGGTTTCTAAATACTAACGGATAACTGGCTGTATAGGTAGTACTGTGTGTATGTGGTTCGATACCACCAGCCAGTTCAACACTTAAACTATAAACAGGACACTAAATATGAACGAGAATTTAAAAATCTACATGGTTCAGGAGAATACTTCTATTCTGAACGCACTGAAAATCATCAATCAGAACACTAAAGGCTTTTTGGTTGTTGTTAATAGTGAAAGCAACGTGATTGGTGTAATCACAGATGGTGATATCCGTAGAGCCTTCATTGATGGAGCATCCACCAGTGACAGCATTGAGAACTATGTAGTACGCAAGTTCACTTCACTTTGTGTAAAGAACGACATTTCTGATGCCATTGAACTTTTCAAGAATAAAGCTATTAAGTTCCTCCCTATTCTGAATGAGGATAGTACTCTGGCAAATATCTTGACCAAGTCGCAACTTCATTCATTGTTACTTCAGGACATCCATGCAGACATTACATATGATTTCGCGAAGCTTGACGATTCGGTTGTAGATCACGAAATCTTCCAGTGTCCTTGGGGGGGCTACAAAACTACAGTCCTCAATGAATATCCAGTCAAAGGTGATTAGTGTGAAGCCAAAGCAGCAGTTATCATTGCAGTCACATAATCGAAGGGAAGAGCATTGGATTGTAGCACATGGTACGGGTACTGTTCAAATTGAGAAGAGTATCATCAATGTGACTTGTGGAAGTTCTCTGTTCATACCAATGGGAGCAAAACATAGATTAACAAATACTGACGAACACGAGAACTTCATCATAACCGAGGTACAGATTGTAGACTATTGGGGGGGAGGACGATATTGTTCGTTACGAAGATATTTATGGTAGAACTAAATAAAATAAAGATATGAGCGTAATCGCATTTATTCCGGTGAGAGGCGGAAGCAAATCAATTCCTCTTAAGAATATCAAGCCGTTCTGTGGCAAGCCTTTGGTTTGCTGGAACATTGAGGCTTTGGAGAACTGTTCAGAGGTGGATGAGGTTATTGTGGCTACAGATTCCGATGCTATCTGGACAACAGTTGAGAAGCAGAACTACAAGAAGACAAAGCTCTATCGCAGATCTGCGGAAAATGCTTGTGATACAGCGTCAACAGAGAGTGTAATGTTGGAGTATATCCATAATGCAAATATTTCAGAGGACAATATTTTCATGCTCGTTCAGGTAACTTCACCACTTACTGAGACTACTCATTTCTCAGAGGCTTTGCAGATGTATGCCAAGGGAGAGTATGATAGTATCATCACATGCGTTCGTAACTTTCGCTTCTTCTGGAACGAGGATGGCACCAGTATGAACTATGATTATATGAATCGTCCTCGCCGTCAGAACTTTAACGGTATGCTCATGGAGAATGGTGCATTCTATATCAATATCGTTAAGAATATCCTTGGCAATGGCAACCGTCTTGGTGGCAAGATTGGTATCTATGAGATGCCTGAATATACTGCAACTGAGATTGATGAACCAGATGATTGGATTATTCTCGAGAATCTTATGCGTAAGCATGTACTGGCTCATACATCTGCAGATGCACCATCAATTAAGTTGTTCCTTTCTGATATTGATGGAACACTCACAGATGGTGGTATGTACTACTCTGAGAATGGGGATGAGTTGAAGAAGTTCAATACTCGTGATGGTATGGGGATGTCTATGCTTCGTGAGAAAGGTATAAAGGTTGGTATCGTTACAAGCGAAGATCGTGATCTTAATAAGAGACGTGCAGAAAAACTGAATCTTGACTTCTTTTATCAAGGCAAGAAGAACGGTGGTAAACTATCAGTTGCACAAGAGATTTGTGAAAAGATGGGAATCAGTCTCAATGAAGTTGCTTATATCGGTGATGACGTAAACTGTATTGAGCTACTTTCTGCAGTTGGTCTTGCTGCATGTCCAGCTGATGCAACAGATAAAGTAAAAGCAATCCCTGGCATAAAGGTAATGTCAAAGAAAGGTGGTGAGGGTTGCGTTAGGGAATTTTGTGAAATACTTATTAATAGTATATGAATTTTCAGTCATTATATAAATTAAATCTTGAATTTGTTAACTTTGGCGGATATGTAAAATGCCTGCTTAGGTTTCCTTCGTATTTTGGGGTAAAAAAGCTTCTCAAAAAGAATCAAGAGCTTATTGAAAATCGTAAGAATGATACTTGCTATATACTCGGATTGGGTCCTTCGTTGGCGGATGTCAATCTAGATACACTTATTGATAAAAATGTAGATACAATTGTTGTCAATAGATTCACAAAAATGGCTAGAACGACTTCCCTTCAACCAACCTATTATATGATGGTTGATAATGCTTTTGCCGTTCCACCAGTTCGTGAAGTTTTAGATCAAGCAGTTAAATTGTATCCCAATACAAATTTTATTTGGAATACCAATTTCCCAACTCTTGATAGCGAGATAGTTAACCTTCCATGCAAGAAATACTTTATTGCAATGTATAAAGGCTACTATCATAAACCCAAGGAGATCAATGTTACTGATATTATGCCGGCATTTGGAAACTGCGTTTGTGCAGCAATCGGTTTTGCTATAGGTCTAGGTTATAAGAAGATTCGGCTGTTAGGTTGTGATTTTAATTCATTTGCATCACAGCATCAAGTTCATTGCTATGATGGTGGAAAAGATGGAAAGGCGCCAAGATTGTATGCTCTGGACAGAGAATTATTTGCATACTCATTTGATGCTACCGTTCATTGGAAGTTGGCTGAACTCGCAAGGCAGAAAGGTGTTGAAGTTATTAATATAACAAGAGGAAGCTTAATTGATGCTTATCAAAGAGCTGATCAACCAGAATTGTATAAAAACTAATTAATTATGCTTGGTTATATTCCATCCATTTTCTCTTACAAGAAAGTTTCTTATAAGTATATTTCTGCTACTGCTTTATGGGACTCTGAAACGAAATTCACAAAAACATCTGCATTACGCAGGTTCTGTAAATGCTTACATGTTACTTTAGGTAAATACTCTAGTATTGGTTCTAAAAGTGAAGTGTATGATACAACGATTGAGATC
>NZ_JADPLO010000003.1:0-199775 GCF_015667765.1 Bacteroides sp. 1001302B_160321_D4
TGGGAGAGTTGAACGAAAAAATCAAGAGAAAAGCTCACGTAAAGCAAAGCTTTTCTCTTGATTTTTTAGAAAGAGGAACATTTACTGAATATCCCTACCTATATTATTCCGACTATTCTTTTCCTTTTTCCGTCAAGTGATATTTCTGTTTAGGGTGTTTGGGATTTTCCGGATACAATGGTGCAACCAGACCAGCTTCTATTGCCGGATTAAGGTAATTGTTCAAGAAGTTCTCTCGGTCTTTCAATTGCATTAATCCCATCAGTTCCTTTACAGAAAACATATCTTCACCAATCAACTCGACAAGAGTCTTTACTTGTCGGGTGCTTGTCGGGTACTTGTCGGGTGCTTGTCGGATGCTTGTCGGATGCTTATTGGTGTTCTCTTCTTCATATCTGAACACCACCCATACAAAACTTCCATCAGTATGAAATTCCGGTTCAGGAATACCGACACGACGACATTCACTCATCATGAGTCCAATACCCCGTCCCCAGCTTTCCAAAATCTCACTTTTATACAATACATTAGCAATAAGCGGATTTTGAGGTTTGGAATGATGTTCTTTTAACAAATTCTCCAATGTCACATCAGCAGGAAAAGTTCCTGTATTTTCAATCTCTACTCGATCATCATAGATAGCGATTCCGACCGAACTACCCGGATGGCCGTATGCTCTATGACAAAAAGCATTAATACAACTCTCTCTCAATGCCTTATAAGGAATACTTAATTCTTCTTCCCGATAAAGCCCTTCGATTTTGCCAGAAATAGAAAGATGTTTGAAGAAGAAAGCCATAGCGGCATCCAGTAGCTTATAAATATTACCTTGTACGCGCTGATTGTCAATGAACTCTTCTTTACCTGTTCCTTTGAAGCGAGCCAACCTCAACAGACATTGTGGATAGTCATAAAATTTATTTCCAAAAAGCACGACGGCGGCATTATTCAACTTCCCGTCATACAGTAAGTTGAACTTTTCGAGGATAGCAGGAATTTCTTCACGTATAGTAGCTTCAGGCAAGCGCCCGCTCCGAATGCCGGCTCTTACTGCACCCATTATGGCGTTTTCATCAAGATTTTCGATTTTCAGGTTCACGTTGGTCATCGCTTCCCAACAATAAGCACCGCCACGCTGCATCAACAATTGATTGTACATTTCCTGCGGCATAGCAGTAGTTACGCTTTCTATGCGTTGATATGCCCGGCTTTTATATGTAAAAGGGCGTAAATAAGACAGTTCTTCAGCCTTGAGAGCCACGACGAATTTATCGGTATTGAGAACAGAAACATAAGAAATTTCAATAGGCGCTGTCGGTTCAATCCGCCGGATAGCTTCAACTATGTCGCGCTTGGTTTTGTCGCTTATATCTTGTCCTTTGATTCTACCGCTATCACTTACACCGAATAGCACAGTCCCTCCTCGTGCATTAAGGAATGCGCAGAGAGTCTCCATACCACGTTCTAATTGACCGGTCGTTTCCTTAAATTCCAATACAGCACTTTCCGCCGTTTGCGTTATTTTTATAATATCATCATGTGTCATAAATCAATATGAATACCGAAAAGTGTATTCATATACAAAAGTACATAAATAAACGAAAGACCATGATGAATCTTTCGTTTATTCACAAAGCTTGAGAGTAATTATTTACTAAACCTATACCAGTCGAAGTTAAAAAGTTTGCAGCCTTTACGTCCTTTGAATACAAAATAAATATCTTGTATTCCTGTGACCGGTTTTACAATATCAGCCTGCAATGTTTTCCAGCATTCCCAACCTCCCGTTGAAGGAATAGTCAGTTCCGCAATTAATGGTCCGCTTATACTGTCTGTACGTACTTCAAGTGTCCCGCCACGAAGGGCACTGGCAACGGTAGCAGTGAACCGTTTGGGGGATTTATTGCCGAAATCCACTTCACGTACCTTTATATAATCTCCATTATGAATTTCAGATATATATATACCGGTTTTCACATTTGGTTCGGACTTCACACCTTCAGAAAAAGCGATTGTTTCAGCTTCCACCCTTTCGTAAGGATTGAGCGTACCTACCGGTGACACCCCTTCCCGGGTAGCATTAATAATCGGGAAAGTGCCGTCAGCGTTATACTTAAATTGCTCCACCGCCGTACTTCGCCCGAAGCCTCCACCACCCGGCAGCTTACCCGTATGATAGAAGAAATAAGAATTGCCTTTATAGTCTATCACTCCACAATGGTTAGTAAACGAGCCCGTATCTTGTAAAGGCATGATTTCTCCCATATACTTCCACGGCCCAAGAGGTCCGTCACTCATGGAATAGGCAATATGTTCGGGTACACCTCCGGCAGCATAAAGAAGATAATATTTTCCTTCCCGTTTATGAAGCCATGGACCTTCTGTATAAGTATCTTTATACTTAACATCTTTGACACGTTTTTCCGGATTGGGTGCACCAAAGCTCTCAACAGTCTGTTCCAGTTTGCCCACTTCACCTTTCAAGGAAATCATGTCGTCATTCAGTTCTGCATAATAGATATTCGGATTTCCCCAATACAGATAAGCACGACCGTCATCATCAATGAAGACCGTAGGATCAATATAGTCCCAGCTTCCGTCATGAAGCGGTTTGCCGATGGCATCTTTAAAAGGACCGACAGGCGAATCGCCTACCGCCACACCGATTGCCATCGTATTGGAAAGTTTGGAATGCAGGCAGACATACCAATAAAACTTACCATTACGCTCTACACATTGTGCTGCCCAGGCACGGTCGTCCGCCCAGTCGAATGATTCGATGGCAAGAGGAGAGCCGTGATCGGTCCAGTTCACCATATCTTTGGTAGAATACACACGCCATTCCTGCATCCAGAAAAAATCCGCTTTGTCTTCATCGTGTCCCGTATACACATACAAGGTGCCGTCGTGCACCATAGGAGCAGGGTCTGTAGTAAAGCAAGTTTGCACAATCGGGTTCTGTGCCGACAGTCCTCCTTCGGTCATAACCGAAACGAGCAACAATGTGGCTGCGATAAATGTAGATTTCATTTTCATGCTATTTTCAGTGTTTAAATAAATGTGGTACAAATTCTTTCAGGCAACGTCTCCACGTGAGCCATTCATGCGCTGTGCCTTGCGATTCGTAATAATCAACCTCGATACCCAGTTTCCGGAGTGAATCCACCATCTTCTTTGTTCCCATTTGTTCCTCCGTGCCACAGCCGAGAAAGAAATAATTCACTTTCTTATTGAACTTGTCCGCATCCGCAAACACTCCGTTAAAACAAGTCTTCATATCCAGACCGAAAATCGCCCCGCTGAAACTTCCGATATAAGAAAACTTATCGAGATGAGGCAGAACCGTATTGAAAGTCTGATGTCCTCCCCACGAGAGTCCTGCCATAGCACGGTGTTCGCGGTCGGTTTTCGTACGGAATGTCCGGTCTATCATAGGAATCAGGTCTTTCAGAATAACGTCATAAAAGGTGGCGCCATACAAAGCCCGCTCCTCGTTCACATCTTTTCCCGGACGCGGCCGGAACGGAGCTTCCACATCACCGCTATCCATCACCACGAGCATCGGCACACACTGACCGGATGCAATCAGGTTGTCCATAATATGATTCATCTTTCCCTGCGTGCTCCAGCCGGTTTCATCTTCACCCATGCCATGTTGCAGATACAATACCGGATAGCGCTTCTTCGGATGAGTTTCATACTCTGCCGGCGTATATACCATACACAGACGGAACTCTTTCTGCGTTTCGGAGTAATACGTACAGGAACGAACCTGCCCGTGAGGTACCTGTTGAGGACGATAATAATCCCCCTCCTCACCTTCAGGGATTTCGATGCCACTTGCCATACGGCAACAACCGAAGAACGTATAACTGGAAGGATCTGTTACCGACACCCCGTCTGCAATCAGGAAATAATAATGGAATCCTACAGGCAGAGGGTTGGTCGTTGCCGTCCAGAGTCCTCCGGCATCTTTCCACATATCATACTTCTTTCCGCAACAATCCACTTGTAGCCTGTTAGCCTGCGGAGCATAGAAACGAAAATGAGCACGCCCCTCTTTATCCACCCGGGGATAGTCATATCCCGGAATATTAGTGGATGCCGGTTCGGTAGTAATCCCGGAGTTTGGTTCCTTCTCCAACAAAAGGAGTCGTTTCTCGGCATACCGCACTCCCAATTTCCTGTATCCTTCTGCCGTGAAATGCAAATTATCTTCTGCGGCAGGACAGCCCGAAGAAGGAATCACGTACGCAGTCGGAATCGCTTGCGGTAGCGTATTGATTATCTCATTCATGCTTGCACATCTGCCATTCTGGTCGGCATGCACCACTTCTCCCGCCAACAAAGGAACATCTTTTGCCTGAAGATTCAAATCCCTCAACAAATTCTCATAGACTCTCTTTACTTTTTGAGGCCACTCTTTATCACCGGTATTAGACTCGCCTTGATGCAAGAGGATACCTTTAATCACACCGGCTTTCTGTGCTTCTACAGCCAATTCTTTTAGTCTACGGTAAGGATTATTACCATACGCTTTCGCGGTATTTTTCAGCCATTCCGGTTGAGAGGCAATATGCTCTTCGCAATTCTCCTCATCAAACAGTTCAATCCTGCAACCACCTACAGCTACATTGATGACACCTACCTTAATATTATCAGGCAGCCTTTCCACTAACGTACGTCCGAAATAATCGGCCGGTGTTAACCCTGTATGGCAACGTACCAACGGAGGAACAGCCTTATACCACTGTCCTTTGACACGTCCCAAAGACGGACAATCAACAGCCGCCATCATCAGAAAGCGTTCATTGACATTGCACGTATCCTGGGCCTCGATCTTTGCATTCCCTTCCATATTGGATTGTCCTAGACAAAGATAAATATGGAAATTCGGGTCTTGTGCAAAGGCAAATATGCCTGCACATAATAAACAACATAAGACAATAATCTTCTTCATTTGCGTATCTATATCATAAATATTAATTAATGCGTAACCTTGCGATAAGGACTTTCCTGAAGATTCAATCGACTGACTTCATCACTACCACAATCAATTATAATTTTATGCAATACAATAGCAGGGCTTAACGGACGAATAATTAATGCATGTATTCCTTCTTTCAGATTAACATTGGAAAAATCCACCACCGACTCTATCAACCGCGCAGCACCGGCGGGATACATCTTCGTATAACAATTAGCCCAAGTCATCTCTGAATTGTAATTTACTATTTGTTCTTTACCACCATCCAAACTGATAGCATAACTATGTCCTCCTTTTATAAAAGGCAAAGTACTATCCAAGATTAATCTTACACGTATATTTTTCATCTCAGAATTAAGCTTCATGCGATATGTCAATGAAGCTCCTGTTACAGGTTGTGTATAGGGCATCAACGACAAACCAGAAAGAGTACGTCCCAAGTCAGGAATAACTGTCCACTCCGTCTTATTCCCTTGTGTACATTCTGCAAAACGTTCCGCTTCCATTACTACCACCCCACCTTTCTCCTTATACTCATATCCTCCCGGCTTATATGCAGAGACATCCACTCTTATGATTTCGGGCATTATATTTCCTCCTTTAGGCTCATCCCAGCTTGTATAACCGATGTGCGTCTGATCCATTAAATGATTCCATTTTCCATCAGCTATATTGTTATTATAGTCATAGCAAAGTTCCGCATCATACCTGAAACAATACTCCACTCTATCTGCCCATTCATTGGCACGTGGATCACCCTCAGATGCTAACTTATGATTCATAGCAACCGCATAATACATCTCATAAAGGTTTGCCATGGCCTGAACAGGAAAAAGAATGAGTTCTTTATATGTATCCTTCAATTCTTCCGGTAAAGTCATAAACTGACGATAGGCATGCGCCTCCAAAGCAAGAAATTCATCTGTTACAGCCTTAAATTCTCCACTGGAAAAATTATAAGTTTGGCTATCCAACATTTCTGCAGTTACGCGAGCAGCATATTTACAATACAGATTTAAGATGCGAGCGGCTTCTACTGCATAGTTATCCCCAAACTGTTGTTTACAGAAACTACAAGTATATTCCTGTAAATTATCAGCCGTAAGGTGTCCAGGATTCCATGCCATATTCAAGAAAAAATCAACAGGAAATTCATTCGGTTTCAAGTCACCCACATTTAGAATCCACATTTTATCCACACCATAAGAATAAGTCAAATATAATTGTTCCCACATATGCTGGATCTGTGTCATATTCAGCCATTGATAGGCACGTGGTGCTCCATGTAAATCTACATGATAATACATACCATATCCACCAGGATGCCGTTTATCCTTTAAATCTGGTAAACGACGTACATTCCCCCAATTATCATCACAAAGCAAAATCATGACATCATCAGGTATTTTCATTCCCTTATCATAATATTCCAGCACTTCACTATAAAGTGCCCACAATTGTGGAGTCTTACAAGCAGGTTTACCTGTTACATCTGCTATTATTTTACGCTGTCCTTTTACGATTTCCTCCAATAGATGCGTATCTGTATCGGGTCCCATCGGAGCATCACCGTCACCACGCATAGCGATAGTAATTACTTCTTCCTTTCCATTCATTCGCTTGATACCCTCACGGAAAAAACGTTCTACTCCCTCTTTATTCCTCTGATAGTTCCACTCACCATACAACTTACGATTACGGGCATATTCCTGGTGATTACGTGCCATCGGTTCGTGATGGGAAGTCCCGATTATAATCCCCATTTCATCAGCTAAAGGACTATTCATCGGATCATCTGCATAAAATGCTGCACTCCACATGGCCGGCCATAGAAAATTAGCTTTCAAACGGAGGAGAAGTTCGTAGACATGCACATACATCTTACTGTTAAATCCTCCGAACTTTTCAGTTGTCCAACCTCCCATACAAGGCCATTCATCATTAATGAAAATACCACGGTATTTTACAGCCGGTTCACCATCAGTATAAACACCTTCTTTAATATAAACAGCCTGATGCCTTACCGGCGGAACATCAAGCCACCAGTACCAAGGAGAAATACCTATTTGTTTTGACAATTCATAAATACCATAAATCGTTCCACGCTTATCACTTCCAGCAATCAGCAACACATCTCCCTGTAAACCTTCCAAAGGAGCATGAAGAGTGGTGATTATATATTTTTCATTCTTACCTCTCAATTCTTTACCATCCAGTTTTCCTATTTTTACTAATTGACGTATAAGTGGGCTTTTGTCAAACGAACCTATGATAATACGCACTTCTTTTCCCGCAATATTCGATAATTCGGGTTTTACAGTAGTCACTTTTTCAAAATCCGTTTGTAAATTACGCACCGCTAACAGCACCCCACGATGTTCTGCATCATCACACCAAATAGAGAACGATCTGTTTTGTGGTGTAACCAAAGGTAACTTGGCATCCGCTGATATAAAAGTGACAAATGGTTCCGCAGCATTCAAAACAGATACACATAAGAATAGAAATATAATTATTATCCGACTCAAAAACATGTTCTTCATTATTTTCTAGTTACATACTGTCCTAAAAACAATTATCCGCAAGATACTACTTGTAAAATGCGGATAATCGAATTTAAGAGAATTCTTATTTTCTTTCGATAACAATGTTGTCGAGATACAAGTCACCGGCAGCTGATGAATTGGCTTTCAATTCAAACGTATTTGCCCCTTTTCGTAAGGAAACCGACATTAAGGCTGTATTCCATACAGTATTGTCATTATCAGTTTGTGCAAACTCCGGAGTACCTACTTTGGTATTGTTTATATACATATCTACGGTATTGACTGTAGCCGACGGAGCACGGTAGCGAATACGGATTGTATATACACCATCTTCCAGTGCAGTAACAGCATCACGTACGGCAGCTGCAGAACTAGCACCAAAATTTATATATCCCTGTGCTGTGTAGTTACGTATCGGCTCCGAATCTCCTTTTGTCACTCTCTTAGTCACATTCTTAAAATCAAAGCATTCAGCCTCATACTGATAAGCGCCCTGATAAATTTGTGGAGAAGCGGGAATCTGGATAGATGCTGCAGTAGATACAGTTAAACGATCGGTGGCTTTTCCTGAACAATTGACCGTCAAATCCAATGGTCCGTTATGAGTGACAGTCAGCGTATATACATCTTCTTTCCAATTCTCGGAAACTTGTGCAGTACCATTGGCTCTGGAAGACACAGAATGAGTTGGTTTGGATGTACATCCATATATCTTGATTACCTCCGTCTTGCTCGAACCACTAGGGTCATAGTTATTCATGTAGAAGGTGAGCTTATTGGCATATTCTTTTATAACACTTACAGTATATTTGGAGTAAGCCAATTCCATCTTGTCACATGTATTGTATTTAAACGGAATTGCAGCATTCCGTATTCCGGCAAGTCCGTTATAAACCACCCAACCATTTTCTATACGTCCTGCATAAAGTTCTCCCGTATACTCTTGCGGGAACCAACGGTTGAATTTTCCAACTTTAGTATTTACATCGCTCCAAGATCCTTCGAAAGTTGATTGGTTGATTTTATACTGGAATGAATTAGCTACATCGTCACACAATTCGAACGCAACAGGAATCGTAGGATAACGGCCCGTTTTCTTAAAGTAACAATGATTATCCCAAAGATTACCATCATCATCGCGAAGGTAAAGCCCTTCATGCAAATTCTTCGGGCTGCTGTATTTAGCATTATCATCACCGGAATAGACATCTTGAAGAATCACCACTTTCGTGCGGTCAATAACTTCTTTCCGGGAAGGAATACGAATTGTTTTATCAATAATCTTACGGAACATATCTATATTGATATTGACAAATTGCGGAAAACATTCCCAATTACGGCTCTGATAACCATCACCTACACTGACTGCATTCGTCTCCTTAAAACATTGCTGCCATATAAGTTCAGGTCCGTCAATAACAGTCTGACCTGTCAGCATCACATGCTCTATAATAGGCAGCGCACCGGCAGCCGGCGGGAAATCCTTATCGCCATTCTGTCCTTTCTCCTCTGTCCAGCCGCATTGGTCGAAACGGATGCCGTACTGACCTGCAAAACCGGAGAGCCACGTGCCTAAACAAATTCCTTCGACATTGAAGAAGCCACTTTGCGTGGTGTATTTTTCACACATAATGAAATTTTCAGAGTACAACTTGGCAGTTTGGGCAAAATCAGAATTACGCTTCACAAGAGCAATAGGATTAATATTAGCCGACCAAGTATTACCACAGAAACTAACTACCAGATATCCTCCATATTTATGAGTAAGTTTCAAAAGTTGATTCCAGTGAGCCACTCGTTGTAACCACGATACAGAGAACTGGTCATCATACCCCCAAAACTGCTCACAATAATTGAAACCAAGAAAGTTGGGATATTCTCTGAAAAACTCATCATATACCCGAACCTTATCGTCACTTTCAAATTGACTATATAAGCTGACATCCTTAAAATGACTAAAACCGCCGCTTGAAGGCTGCACCATCGCCCACACATTATTTTCAGCACACGTCCTCAACCACGACTTTGCTATCTCATAACCATACTCGCTTACATTATAGATCCCAGTAGCCTCATCATGGCTTACAGACAACGAGATATTAAAAATGGTAAACGGACGAATATCTGCAGGGATAAGGTCTATGATTTTCTGAGGATCGGCATAATTCCATGAATCGATATGAACAAACCATGCCGGTTGTTCAGGAGAAATAGGACGGCGTAACGCCCCCGTTACCGGAGGAATTTCGGGATTGTCTCCTTTAAAAAGATTCAGTTCGATGACAGGTGTCCGGTCGGTAAAAGTGAAACTGACAGATTCGTCACCAATAGTACTCACTTGTTTAAACTGACTGGTAAGTTTGCCGCTCACCGCCTTGTCAAGGGTACGAGACTTAGCTCCGTATTTTACAATCCAATAGCCGTCAGTGTTGATATCCACTATCGGTGCAACTGTATTGTTTTCATCCAACACCTTGACCTTTTCATCATTCTCAAACGTTAGCCAAGCATCATCAAGAGTCCAATAATATTCATCATGTTCTACTTTGGCACCTACTTTTGGAGAATAAACTACATCCTCTCCTCCGCCTTCCAATGCTGCTATCTGAGCATACATACTGAAGCTTGTACCATCCGACAACTCAATCGTATAACTCGCACCATTATTCACCGGATTGTATGTCTTTACAGCCAGGTCCTGTTGTTTGGCCTCAATAAGCTTACGTAATGCCTTGACATTAGTATTAATATTCTCGACAGCCGTACCGGGTTTCGGTACGGAAGGAGCGTCAGGATCAATGACATCGTCATCTTTACAGGAACCAAGAATACATGCACAGCATACTATTCCGAGAAAAAGTAGGGATGATAGCTTACTTTTCGTATTTAACAAATTCATCATATTCCAACTAGTTATTATTATCATTAAAATGTCAATCTGACTGAAGTTATACTGTTAGCAGATAACAACACCGTTATGCCTTCAGCAGATTCCATCAAACCAGTATCGATCACTTCCATATTTTTTGTTTCGTTCGTTTCAACGGCACTTGCTTTTTTTATTCCTGCTAATGGTATTTCCAGCCATTGAGAAGCACCATTCAGATTCAATAATACGATGGTCACTTCACCGGTCTTTTCATCCAAATAAGCAGTAGCACATACTTCTTCATTATTTGTAATTGCCTTAATACGAGTTGTTTCTGTTGCATATTGAGCATAATGAGCCATAATATAACCATTCTTTGTGATTTCTCCTTCACCCGTCGGACTCCGTTTGTCCGTATCGCCCATCAAACCATAAAAGCGCTTCAAATACCAATATATATAAGCACTGCAATACCCCTCCATACACATGTGAATCTCTTTACCAAGATGGTTGAGACTGTATTGCCATTTCAGGAATTCCCATTTCGAAGAATCATCAGAATTCTCACCGTCATTAAAAAGATGTTCTGTCATCCACCATGTCTTTCCTTGAATACGTGAATACACACCACAGATGTAATCGTGGCGGTTCTTAACATATCCGCTACTCAAATCTGTAAACCCTTGATAGAGATGTCCGGCTAGAATATCCGTTTGAGCAAATGCTTCGGCGTTGTTGATAATAGGATCAGTATATTCAGGCTGCATACCACAAGCTTCCGGTGACATCAGCTTCACTCCTGTTTCCCGTATCCTTGCTCCGTATTGTTTTACAAAATCCACTACTTCAGAAGGAGTCCAGTACGTAAATTCCATATCCGGTTCGTTCTGGACGGAAATCGCATAGAGGTTCACCCCTTTTTCCTTCATAAATGTAACATAACGGATAAGATGGTTTGCATACGCTTCATAGTTTTCTTTTTTAAGGTGTTTCATTTCCTTTCCATTCACCGTGATTTTATCTGCAAGCGCATCTGTACAATCCCATGGACATGCAAAGATAATTGCTCCGTTAGCTTGTGCTGCCTTTGCTGCTTCTACATCTGCACTCCAATCTGATTCGTTGGGATAAATCATCAAGCGAAGGATAGAATATCCCAATCCGCCGACACCATACATTTTATCTAATTGTGGTGCAGAAATAAGATTGTCACCACACCAGATCTTCGGATTGTACATACCGCCAAATCCTACAACCGGCTGATATTTCACCGAAGGATCAATATTGAGCGTAACAGACTTGTACGCTGGAGCTTGTTCTACCAGCAAATCAACAGTTGTTTCATTAGTTTTATCGAATAAGTGAATGGTTTGCGTACGCTTTTTCATCGTACTGTTTGCCCCACAAGATACACGAACCTTCGTGTACTGTTTTTCCCCACTACTATTCCCACCTGATGTAGGAGTAACGCTTTTTACGATCTCTCCTTCACCGATAGTTATCTCCCAAGAAGTCTTCGCCCATTCCACCACAACATCCGTCTGACTTTCCCCAGTACTCACAGTAATGGATTTTTTAAGAAAGAGCGCATACGCGCCCTTTCCTTCATCCATTTCTTTTTTTTCATCTTCCCCTCCCGAACAAGCCCCCAAGAGGATATTCGCAAGAAAGAGCCAAAATAAAAATGTAATATTCTTCATATATAAATAGTCCTTTTAATCCAGAGAAGAGGATTATTTCAATCCGTCCACTATACCTTCATACATTTCATTACGGTTATAGTCCGATGTCCAAGGACACAGTTTATAACCTGTATTGGTCTCTGTAATACCCGATATAGAGATTCCGTATTGCTTGTCCGCAGGAATAAGTCTTCGATACTCCTGCATGATAAAAGCCATATAAGAAGCAGCGGCAGCTCTATCTTCTTCTGTTAATTTATTAATCGCAATAAAGTTGCCATCCAGTTCTTCAACCATCATGCTAAGATCGGATACCCGTATAAGTTTACCAGTCTTACCTAGTTTATCAAACAGATTGGTGATCATCGTTTCATTGCCTTCCTGGAAAACAACATCTTTGGAATAAATTGCATTGAGAAGAATATTGTACCCGTCAATTTTGGTAACGTTGTCTTCTTCCCAAGCATTAACTAAAGATATGAGCTCATCAGCCATATTCCCCATTTCATCATATTGACCAAATGTGTTGCTGACAAAAAGCTCAAGATCTACATTGGCATTCTTCACTGTATCACGGGCAATCTTCACGGCGGTACGTGCATAGTCTACTTCACCCAAATATTCCCCCCAGTTAAATGTATTATCATTAACAGTCTTATCCAAAGGATTACCAATTATATTCCAAGCTTTTACACTCTTCGTTTCATTCACACCTGCATACACCATACCACCAATCCATTTTTCCATTTCTTTAGTGAAGATTTCCTTTTTCTCTTCTGGAGTCTTTTCGATATGTTGCGGCTTGGCTTCCCATGTAAAAATCAAATTATCGATGTATGCTGTCCAGTTGCCAGAACTGGAACCGATCGCAAATGTTATTTCATTGAGGTCTTTCATTGCATTGGGTATCTCAATTGTAGTAGCTGGAACCGCTTCACCCAAAGCAGTGTAAGTACCTTCCTTCACAAAGGTCACAAATACACCATCACGTTTCCAAGTATCATTCTCTGCGTAACCGTAAGCAGCTGCATTTTGATTGAGATTTAATAACTGACCATTAATTTTCACGTACATTCCATAACCATACATCCCTTTTAAAAGGCGCATATCCATTGACATGCCAGTATAATCTCCAAGAGTCTTGCCTTCAGCTAACTTAACTGTAAATTCCGGGAAGTAATGTGAAGCCTGATCTATGTAAAGTACATGACCAGTCTCTCCAGCTGGATCTTCTACTACAGTAGCTGTACCGCTATTGGGAGCACCAGCTCCAGCAACCATAGGATACACTGTATTCAGATTATCCCCTTCAAAATTGATAACCGTAGTACCTTTTCCGGATACTTCATAGTCCATAGAAATATTATCCAGATAAAATTGTGCACTAGTGGATGCAGAACCTATCGCTAAATCAAATTCTGTCAGACTTCCTAAACTTTCGGGTACTACCAATCCGGGAGCGGTATCATCTTTCAGATTAATTGTTCCTTCACGTTTCCATTTGTCACCTCCGTCACAGAAACCATCTCCATTTTTTCCTACATTAAACTCCGTTCCATTGATCAAGACTCGTAAACCTTGTCCCCAAATCCCATCAGTTCCTACAAAACGCAAATCTATATTCAATCTAACGTAGTCTCCGAGTTTTCTTCCTGCAGGCAAAACTACGTGAAATTTAGGATAGGAATAAGCAGCTTTCACATCATTTGTTCCCACATGTAAAACATGACCGCTTTCACCGGCAGGGTCTTCCTCAACTGTAGCCGAGCTATTACCTGTCATCGGATAAGTCGTACCGATAGCATCATTTTCGAAATTAAACAACTTAGTCGTTCCTTTTTGTACTTCTACCGGAATATCTATCGGCTCGATAAGCTTATTATAATATGCGGCACGCTGTCCTTGGTTTGAACAAAGTACCCCTCCATAAAGAGTCACACCAGCCTCCGCCGCTACATCGGCAGCCGTTTGCATGCCACCAAAATTGTAAGTACCGTCCTCCTTTAGTGCATTTAGCGGATCGTAAGAACCGTTCATATCCACTGCATCAAAATTGGTAAACACTGTACTGAATGCAATTTCTTTCTTTACAAATTCGCTTCCCGGTACATTTACAGCCAACTGAAAAGGTGTACCACTACGGTCAATATACGACTTCAGCAGGTCAAATTGAGCTAAATATTCGTTGATAGCTGCATTCTGTGGTTTCTCTACTTGAAGCTGGCAATCATATTCGTCTGTACACGACATTATCGACGCAGCGATCAGTGTAAAAGCAATTATCTTGTTATTGATGT
Organism: Bacteroides sp. 1001302B_160321_D4; assembly: GCF_015667765.1. Classification (NCBI taxonomy): domain Bacteria; kingdom Pseudomonadati; phylum Bacteroidota; class Bacteroidia; order Bacteroidales; family Bacteroidaceae; genus Bacteroides; species Bacteroides sp. 1001302B_160321_D4. Next base: position 14,382 of record NZ_JADPLO010000003.1, read on the forward strand.
ATTTCATATACTCTTGATTTTAACGTTCATATCAAAACATCATTTTCTCACTACTTCGAGTGACTTGCCACCATACACATTACGTGTACGTAACACCAAAGTGTCTTTTGTTGCAAGCTGAATGTTATTGTCTGTCAAATTGACTGTATAGTCAAGATAAATGGCATTCCTGTCTTTTCCACCAAGACTATTTTTCTCACCTTTGCTGACAAACTTGCCACTACCGCTTACCACTACATTCTGCGAACCAGAGTGTACAGTGCACGAACCATCTTCTGCAAATGACAAACGAACAGTATAGCTAATATCCTTACCACTTTCATCTTTGGTTTTCAGTGTCAAAAGATTGTCTTTCATACTTTTAGTAGAAATATTCACAACTTCATCATTTTCCACAAACTGTTCATGGCGAATAATATCTTTTGATGTACCTGCTACAGTAGCATGATCAATGCCACGACGCAAGTACTCTCCGTGCCAGGGATTCACATACTTCACTGCATACAAGACAAAGTTCTGCGGCAATATGCTCCAATCACTGGCATTAGTTAACACCGGATTTTCAACAACCGGCTTCCCTTGCAAAATAGAGTCCGCCCCCTGCACATTAGTCATCAACAAAGGAATGACATAATTCTCACTGATCGATTTTTCATCAGCAAAAAAATCATCCGTCAACTGCACTTCTACTCCCGCCATTATTTGCCCTTTAGGAATCGCAATTCGATCGGAAGCCAACGTGTAGTAAGAAGCCGGCATAGGGACAAGAGGCTGATCTGTATCTTTAAAATAAAGATTGTCACACAAGGACTCATCCACTTTAAAGTTTATCACCACATTGTTTCTATTAGTATATCCTCCACCCCAAGCAGCTTTTATTACCATCTTATGCTGATTGTCAAGAGTATTATCCACAAATTCACTCTCACCAAGCTCTATGGTACGAAGTCCGTATTGGTTGGCAAAATATACTGTCTGGTAATCGAAATCAGGAAATTCATTGTCACTACTTTCGCATGACGTCCAAGTAAGGATCAATAAAACCAGTCCGATATATGCTAAGTTCTTTTTCATAACGTACTTTTAATTAAATATAATTCTATAATTATTTCCACCCTCTATTTTGTACAAGGTTGCTGAACTTAAGTATTTCAGAATTTGGAATCGGGCAATAATACATGTAATCTTCATAATTACGTTCTTCGACAACGAATTCATTAAAAGAATGCCCATCTCTGTCCCAGTCGATACCACGTACCGGCTCGTTCAAGTTTTCTTTCCAACGACGTATATCCCAGAAACGGAAACCTTCAAAACAGAGTTCCAGACGACGTTCATTACGGATAAGATTAGCCATTTTGTCTCTATCGCCCGCACATTGTTCCAGATAAGGATCAGAAGTACCGCCTATACCAGCACGCTTACGAATAGCCTTGATTACATCATAAGCCGAATAACCATTTCCATTATCTCCTTTAGGTCCCCACGCTTCATTAGCCGCTTCAGCATAAGCCAAATACATCTCTGTATAACGAATACGTGGAATATAATGCTGCTGATTCGTAACCGATCCGAGCGCACGATTTACATCCATACGCAGTCTTTTCTTCATATAATAACCGGTACGTGTAGATCTCTGCTCTTTCACATCTATACCGTCATCAGTGCCCGATTTGCGCCCTGTATATATAGGTACATCGCCTACTCCAGCTATACTTCCGTTATAGATAATATATTTTGCCAAACGAGGATCACGTCCATTATAAGGATTATTCTTATCATAGTTACTGTTAACAATGTCCGAGATAGGATACCCATTAGCCATAGGGAACGCATCAACAAGGTTTTGTGACGGATTCATATTGCCACTACCATTCAAAGAAGGCGGAAAGTTATTTGCCTCCTGTGAATTGGCAGCCTCACTATTACTAACATTTTCACGCCAAATAATCTCTTTAGGATTAATGCCTTTTTGCAAGTTCTCTACTACCTCTTTTGAATAATATTCCACTCCTTTATCATCCAATCCGCCCAATCCTCCATTGTAGTTGAGTACAACGGCAGCCGCATTAGCAGCATCGGCCCATGAAGCAGGATTAGAGGCATCCTGAAAAGCCGGACTAGCAGCCAAAAGAGCTGTACGAACACGATAAGCACGTGCAATCAGACCATTGAATAACTGACGGGACTTCTCTCCCATTACAGTATTATATTTACCTTTATCCTGAGTAATACTCTGAAAATCGGCAGGTACCTCATTCACATCATTATACTCCCAAGGAAGTAATTCTTCGGCTTTTTCCAAGTCACTATATATCTGCTGTACACAATCAGCAAACGAAGCACGAGGTAAATTAAGGTCCGAGTTTATAGTAAGATACTCTGTCAAACGAGGTACACCGAGCAATTCTCCGTTTTCTCCAAATCCAGCATGTGCACGAAGCAAATAGTATAAAAACATACCGCGAAGTCCATAAGCTTCCCCCTTGGTACGACGAGCAAACAATTGTGCTTTCTCTGCATCATCCGACCACCTTACCTTATCCACATTTTCCAGGAAAAGATTGATATACTGGATAGAACTGAACGAATTGGTCCATTGATTGATAGGCGTCCATAACCGGGAAGTCCAACCACCGGTAGCCATCGTGAGAAATGCATTGTTCTTCTGATTAATGACAGCATCATCTGTTGCATATTCACTATTATCATAGTATCCCGGAACGCAACGGTACACATTCACCAGGAAGCCTTGTGCATATTGAGCATCGTCGTACATCTGTTCCACATCCTTGAAGTTCTCGATGGCCGGCTCGAAAAGGTCATCGCAACTATTCAGCATCAAGGCAGCAGCTACCAAAAATATTATTTTCTTTTTCATATTATGTACTATCTTTTTTAGTTAGATTTAGAATGCGGCCTTAAAGCCTAGATAGAAATTCCGGTATTGGGGAGCCCCCAAACTCATCTCCATATACTCACGTTCTTTTGCTATTGTAAGTAAGTTGCTTCCACCACAATACAAGCTAAGTCCACGTATGAAAGTTCCGTTGAAAGTATCTGTAGGAAAATCATAAGTAAGCTGCACATTACTCAAACGGAAAACATTATTCTTGTACATCCAGAAAGTAGAATTACGGAAGTTATTATCACCATTGCTGGTAGAAAGACGAGGATAAGTAGCTGTTTCTTTCGTTTCTTCAGTCCAACGTCCCATAACGATTTCTGAGAACTTGCTCGTACCTCTGTTCCAGTAATAAGAATTATTTTTAAAAGCCACCGCACCGGTTTGTCCCGATCCCATTGCAAAAAGAGTAAAGTTCTTGTATTTCAATGTCAAATTCAAACCAAAAGTAAATGGTGATGTAGACCACCCGCCTGCACCCAGATCAATCTGGTCATCACTATTGATTACACCATCACCATTGATATCCTTATACTTCAGGTCACCGGGACGAACTGTGCCGAATGTCTGCTTGGCATGTTTCTCGATATCAGCCTGATCTTGAAAGAAACCTTCGCAAACATATCCATAAGTTGCATCAAGTGCACGCCCCTGGCGCAACAAATAAGACTCATTCGCCACTTCATCACGAATAGAAGCTTTTGAAGAAAATACCATTCCATTAAACCCGAGAGTCACGTCGAAATCACCTATCTCTTTATTTGCACTTAGTGAAAAATCAAAACCAGTACGTTTGTCTTCATTATAATTGATCCAAGGTAAAAATGAAAGATCTGTACCTAAATCGAAAAACGAAGGATAAATAGTAGAAGCACCTTGAGTAAGAAGTCCACTAGTCTTCTGAGTAAAATAGTTCGCATTAATTCTCAACAGTCTATTGAATAAAGTGGCGTCTATACCTGCACGAACTTCCTCACGAGTGATAAAGTCAAGATTCGGATTGTCACCTCGTTTTGAACCGGTCGTATTACCACCCACCGTTCCGTCATACCATTGAAACCAACCGCCTTTGTCAGAAAAATAGCCCTTATACATATAGTAATCAGAAATATCAAGATCCTGATGCAACTTGGCATAAGAAGCCGTAATCTTCAGATCGTCCACAAAGCCTACACTTTCCATAAACTTCTCTTTACTAAGTCTCCATCCCAAAGTGACCGATGGAGAAAAAGCGTTGCGATTTCCTTCCGGCAGCTTGGCTGAATGTACCAAAGCACCACTAAAGTCTGCATAATATTTATGATCGTAATTATAAGAAGCACGCAATCCCAGATTTACGTTGCTGGTACGATGATAATCACTACTCTCATGACCTTCATCAGCCGAACTTTGTGTCTGATATCCCCATCCCAACAAGGTCGCAGATACATTATGGAATGTCTTAAATGTACGGTTATAATCAAACTGTGCACTGAAAGTCATGGTCTGGTCGTAAGTCGATTTACCTACATATTCGTTAGTTGATTTTGTATCATCATTGAATTTGGTAAGTCCGATAATCATATCCTTACCATTCACATTAGACCATTTAGGCTCATAAATAGCATACTTTTCAGCATAAGCTTCTGAATAATAAGAAGTGTAATCTACGCTATAAGCAGTTTTGAAAGATAAGCCCTTTAACAAGCCTCCAAGATCCGCCATCACAGCCACATCAAACATAAATCTACGTGCTTTTTCCTTCGTATATCCAGCAGCAAGCAATTCGGAAAACGGGTTTGTCGTGTCTGCCGAAGTACCTCCTAACAGATACTTACCGTCTATAAGATGATTGCTGTTAGTTATATATTCCTGTATATATGCAACATTAGGATCCATCATATCAATGGGTAATAATGGTGCAAACCAGTTGGGGCGCAATGTAGAAGCCGCTCCCCAAAAGTCACCACGGCCTTGATAACTATTGTCAAAGATAATAGCAGCATTAGTAGTTGCTTTAAGCCATGGAGCCAGTGTCATATCCACATTACCACGTACATTAAAACTCATATCATAAGCTTTCTTTGACTCACCGTATTTCAACAGGCTATTAGCATAATTCATACCGAAGTTCAAGTAATAATGAGTCTTTTCATTACCTCCATACACTTCACCCGTAACATCAGAATTAGTATAGAACTTTCTTAAATAATCTGAACTATAAAAGTCTATGTCCGGATAACGATAAGGATTAGTACCCATTGCCGTGTTATAAATAGTACCGGCATCATACCTTTCTGCTATACCGTCATTACGACAGGCTTCATTGTACATGGTCATATAACAATCTGCATCCAAGTACTTAGGATAAGCCTTCGGGACATTCACCCCTACATTGGCACGAACATCGATATGCATGGGTGAATCTTTGCCTCGCTTGGTAGTGATAAGAATTACTCCTTTCGCGGCACGGCTACCATAGAGTACCACAGCTGCCGCATCTTTCAGCATAGATATACTTTCCACTTCCGAAGCCTTTACACTTGATGCACTACGAGGCACACCGTCTACCAGTACCAACGGTCCTTGTCCCCAAAGGGATGATCCATTGTAACCACCGACAAAACTTTCAAGGCCCACAAGGCTATTATTGTTAGCAGTCTTCTTTGTCAGCTCTGACGTGTTGACAGTAGAAATGGCATGAGTCAAATCTTCCTGAGCAACTTTGCCGAAAGCCACATTCACTAAGCTGTCCTTGCTTTCCTCCTGTGCCTGCACACCTGTCATGCTAAGCAATGACATGGCAAAAACAGTACAGCCGATATATATAAACTTTCTATTCATATTTCGCGTCATTATTAGTTAATACGTCATGATTACCATCCCGGATTCTGGCCAAAGCCTTCATACAAGTAAACATCTGCTTTGGGTAATGGCAGCCAATAGTGTCTGTCGGTATACTTTCTCTCCACCAGTACCACTTCTTTCAAATTCATGATTTCATTCTCCTCCGGATGCTCTTTGTTATAGCTTGCGGTAGGTACACGGTCAAACTCAATCTTTGTCTTCAAGGTATAAGGACTCTTATCAAGAAGCATCCAACGACGGAGATCCATAAAGCGAAAGCCCTCAAAAGCAAGTTCTACGGCACGCTCGCGGCGAATCTCACCAAGAAAGTCTGTCGTATTTCCAGTAAATCGATCAAGTACGTGAGCCACACCGGCACGATCACGAATCTCATTGATAGCATCTTCAGCCGTCATATAGAAGCTAGAAGCTTTACTTTGCGGAGAGCCATAACCTACAGCCGTTGCCTCCGAGTACATCAGATAAACATCTGCTAAACGCATCAAACTTAAAACAGCGTAGTGAGCACCTCTGACGTTAGCATTATTCACTATTTTTAGACAGAGCTTACTATTCATATAACCTGTAAAACACCCTTTCTGTGGATCTTTCTCTTCACTGTCTGCTCCATTCGTATACAACTGGCAATATTGTCCGTTTCCAGTTTCTCCACACCATTCACCGTCAAATATGATGTCTTTATAAAAACGCGGATCACGATTTTTCCAAGGATACTTAGGATCATATCCTGATTCTGCATCGGCTTTTGTCATATCTTTGATCGGATAGCCATTAGCCATGCCAAAATAATTTACATAATTAGCAGTCGGATAACATTTAATACCAGCATTGATATGAGAACGCGGACGAAAATCCGTATTCATGTTATAGTTCCAACGACCATCATACTGCACTAAATTCTCGCGGAAGATAGCTTCTTTCACCCCGTTAAGCTTACCGCCGGAATTGTATACGACAAACAGGTCGTTATAATTTTCCATATCTGCTAATTCATAGCGTTTAGTATCCTCAACAATCTTCAAAGCTTCGCCAAAAGCTTCAGCTGCACGCTTACAACGTCCCGCATCATACTCTTTGTCACCTCCGGAAGCCCAGTTCATTAGCGGACTACCCGCCCAAAGCAATGTCTTCCCTTTATAGGCCAAGGCCATAATTTTATTAATACGAGTATCATTCAAACCAAGAGTAGCTCTACCAGCTGTGGTTTGATCCCAGTCAACGGGAAGCAAAGGAATAGCATGGTCAAAATCAGCCACACATTTTTCAGCACACTCTTGCCAGGTAAGTCTGGATAATGCAGGAGCAACATCCGGCGGTAATACTTGGTCAACATAAGGCATTCCACCCCACCATTCCATCAACATAAAATGAAACCATCCACGGAAAAAATAAAGTTGTCCTTCAATAAGATTACGTTCTTCTTCTGTAGCACTTACCAAATTACCAAGATTAGCTATACCAATGTTAGCCTTACGGATACCATACCAGCAAAGTTTCCACAGATTACCCTTATCACTGCGTTCCTGTGAATTAGCCTTTCCACCACGTATAGAAGAAGGATAAGAATAATAACAGGTAGTCCATCCCCAGAAATCACCATAGTCAATATTACGGGCAAAGAGGCGAAGCTCCTGTGGCTCCCAATAATCTTCCTCACCAAAATTAAAACTAGTATGATACTCACTGTTTGATACAACAGGTATACAGTTATAGAGTTCCTCGGTAAATCCCTGGAAATTCTTGAAATTCTTATATGGATCATTCTCTTCAATGTCACTATATGGAGATTTGTCCAAATAGTCAGTACAAGAAGTAGCTCCCAACATACCGGCCAAAGTGATGACCGACGTAAGGAATATTTTATTAATATACTTATTCATAGTCTTTACTTAGTATTTATAAAGTAATGTCGATACCAAGATTGAAACGGCGCATTGTCGGATAAGCACCATCAGAAGAACTATATCCGGTATTAGATTCGCGATCATCCGGCATTTTAGTCCACATATAAAGATTATCACCATTCAGATATATACGGCAGTTTTTGATCCCCATCTTCTTCAACCAGTTTGATTTTTGGAAAGTATAGGACAATTCAACGTTTTTCAAACGCAAATAAGAACCATCGTACCAATATCTAGTGCCTGATGCTGCTTGATCAATAGTGGTCCCCCAACGCGGTGCGGGCAGAGTAGCACTCCCATCGGGAGTCCAATAATCACCTTCAGCATAAGCTACATGGGCAGTGCTACGGAACGTCGGGAAATTGACTTCACGAGTCACATTGTTTACTCCATAGAACTGTGCAAAAATGCTAAATCCCTTCCATTCTGCTCCGATTGAAGCATTGTAAGTATTCTGAGGCATCGTAGAATACTGATAGGGAGCACGGTCATCAGCATCAATTACACCGTCGCCATTAAAATCGACAATGTTATAATCCCCAGGGAGTTTTGCATCATTACCCGTTGTCCAAACCGGACTTCCAATCACGTCATCCCATGTAGCAAGATTACCATGATCAATATAAGAATATACCTGATTAATGGCGTGTCCCGCCCCTTTCTGGTAATCAGGTTTCAAAGGTGCATCATCACGGAATTTCACTTTGTTGACAGCATGAGTCATGCTAGTATTGAGCCAAGCACGAATACCATTATTAAAAGTATGGTTCAATCTCAACTCCAACTCATAACCATGACTGCTCACTTTACCGAGATTAGCATAAGGAGCATCAGTTCCAAAATAAGAAGCTATTGCTCTATCGCTTCCCTTCACCAAAATATCAGTACGAGTGTCATTGAATATATCCACCGAACCGGCAACCGCCCCTCCTAAAAAAGCATAATCAATACCTAAATTTCTCTTTTCTACAGTTTCCCATGAGATATTAGGATTCCCCAGTCGACTGATTGTGTAGTAAGTATAAGGAGTATTGGCAGGCTTAATATTACCCATTAGTGTGTTACCTCCATAATCCAACTGATTTTTATATAAGAAACGACCATCTGTAAATCTTTGCCAAGGCTGAACCACCGCATCATCTCCCACTCTACCCCAAGAAGCTCGTAACTTCAACATATCGAGAAATTTCAGATTGTTCTTAACAATTTTTTCCTCGCTAATCATCCATCCTAATGAAAAAGAAGGGAAAAAAGCAAAACGGTAATCAGGACCGAACTTCTCTGAACCATTATAGGCACCATTAGTTTCGAAGAAGTAGCGCATAGCATAATTATAAGTTAAACGAAACACCCAATCTTCACGATAAATAGGGAACACACTGCCCGACGCTTCTTTCAAACGACTGAAAAGAGCAAGAGCAGTCACTTCATGTTTACCGAAATTTCGTGCATAATCCATTTGCATGGAATAATAAAGCTTACGATAAGTAGCACCAGTATTCACGCTACCAGCCTGATGTTCCCAATAGATAGGATTGATAATAGCATCCAAACCGGTACCAAGCTCCGGTTGTTCCAAAATAATTTCTCCAGTATCAGGTCTAACCCACATACGCTGAGAATTATGATACATATCATTGACGCCACGCTTATTCTCAACGAATGTATAGTCCATTGAGAAATTAGCTTTGAATTTCAGCCCTTTGGTAAGCATATGCAAATCTTGCTCAAGGATAAAATCTGAAGTCATCTTTGTAGTCGTACGTTTCTCCGACCCTGCTACAGCCAGTTTGTATACGGAGTTAGGCACATCGGCATCACGAGGTTGATACCATCCCCACATACCGTTAGAATAAATCGGACGCATGGCATCAGGAGCACTTTTATAGGCTGCTGCCCAAAAAGTTGCATCTTGGTCATTATAGTCCCATGGTACGGTACGCTGAGCATTCGATCCAAATAGATTGGTAGAAAACTTTGTAGTTTTAGTCAATTGGAAATCCAAATTACTACGCACATTAATACGATTATAGCCAAAACCATAATCATAGCCACGACGGTTATCATATACTTTAAACAAGTCACCCTCACTTACAAAATCAGCCGCTGCAAAATAACTGACAATTTTTGTACCTCCGGAAACATTGACACTAGTATTGTAAGACATGGCTGTACTATTAAACAGTGCTTTCTCCCAATCAGTATTAGGATAACGATCCCATTCTTCCGCATTAGCAGGATGACGATACTTATCAATAATGGAAGTCGGAGTATAGTCATTCCAGCCATTAGGATTAAGACAAGCCTCGCGTTCAATAGAATTATTCAACAGATAAAAAGTATCGTATGCATCATACTTCTCCGGTAGTTTGGATGCCACCTTTGCTGTTACATTAGCTTTGATTTGCACACTAGCTTTTCCTTCCTTACCACGTTTGGTAGTTATAAGAATTACACCATTGGCACCTTTCACACCATAAACAGCCGTAGCAGAGGCGTCTTTTAACACTGAAATATTCTCTACAGACGAGATATCTACCGAACTCATCTCACGTTCAATACCATCCACCAATATTAAAGGTTCACTATTATTCCACGAGCTCTGTGTACGAATGATAATCTGAGGATCTTCTGCACCAGGCATACCAGAAGAAGCAGAAGTAATAACTCCCGGCAAAGACCCTGTCAATGCTGAACCAAGACTAGTTACACCACCGGCACGCTCCAGCGTTTTGCCACTTGTCTGCGTGATAGCACCTACCACTGACGCTTTCTTCTGTTGTCCGTAACCTACAACTACTACTTCTTCCAGTTGTTTGGTATCATCTTCCAACGTCACTTTTATCAAACCTTTGGAAGCCACTTTTACTTCCTGTGGTTTCATTCCTACATACGAAACAATAAGGATAGACTTCTCACTGGGCACAGTCAATACAAAATTGCCATCTATATCTGAGATCGTACCTACTGAATTATTACCTTTTAAAGTTACCGAGGCTCCAATGATTGTCTCACCATTACTGTCAAGAACCGTTCCCCTCACCGTTATCCCTTTCTGTGCTGATGCTGTTACAAAACTAAACAACATAAGGAGAAACAGGTAAGGAATTTTTTGAATTTTCTTCGTTACATTTTTCATTACCATTAGTTTAAGATGTTAATTAACTACATTGTTTTCTAATCATCATTCTTTTTTTAATTGCATTAGCTATCATTATAAATACCACCCATAGTTGCTAGTATTAGATTTATATAAAAAAAATAATTATTTGCAAGTAGCGTATAATCCAATTGTAGTACCGGTAAATCCACCAGCCGTTGTAGTAGAGAGATAACTGGGATCTACATCTTTACAAAGCAGTTTCCAGCTTTTTTCACCATCAATAGAATAATAGAAATCGTAACCAATTCCCTGAGATACTAATTTCAAATATACTTCATTTGTATCTGCGTCTATTTCATCTGAAGCCAATGTCTGTTCCTTTTCACCGATTTGTTTCAGAGAAATATTTTTATTCTCACCCACTTTATTCAAGCAGAAGAAATATTGATGCGTCTCATCTTTAAACAATAACATTCCGGCTGTTTCCTTATCGTTAGAAGGATTGAACAACATACGGGTAGCACATTCAAATTTATGATGTTGTAACCGACGGCAGACAAATGCCGGAGTTTTCTTTTCCGTAGCGCTAATATCTGCACACTTCAAGGTCAGATATCCGGGCGTTTCCGTCAATGAATATAAATCGGAAGCAGAAGCTCTTAAAGTCATCCAGGTCATGTCAAGTATAGGAGAATCAAAGTTCTCTATTAACTCGAAATTACCATAAGTAACTGTCGTATCGCGTTTCGCACCTTCACGTTTTACAATCATAGGTACTAAATCATCTCCTTGTGTCATGTACGGGAATCCGTCTTCACTCCATTTCACCGGCATCATAAATGTTTCACGTCCCAAATTCTCAAACTGATTATTAATAGGGCGACAAGCCAGAAAAACAGCCCACCAATCTCCCTCTTTTGTTTGAATCAGGTCTGCATGACCAGCACAGGTTACCGAATTAGGACGGTCAGAATTCAAATGTCTTTGCGTCAGAATCGGATTGTTTTTCCATGGAAGAAACTTACCCATCGGAGAATCACCACGGAAAATCACTTCCGAATGCCAGTTTCCCGTTCCACCTTCGGCGGACATCAAGAAGTACTTTCCATTTATCTTATATAAATGAGGACCTTCTATCCAAATTGGTTTGTCTGCCGGTTGAGCTCCTTTGTTTACAAGAATTTTACGGGGACCGATCGTCTTATCTGTTTTCACATCAAACTCTTGTATGCGTATAGTACGGTGTCCGCTATATTCAGGTTTATTATCCGGAGCCTCATCATTATTAACAATATATGCCTTACCATCTTCATCAAAAAAGAAAGAAGGATCAATACCTCCGACCTCCGGCAACATGATGGGTTCCGACCATTCACCAAACGGGTCTTGCGTCTTAACAAAGAAATTTCCGGCTCCGACATTGGTTGTTACCATATAATATGTCTTGTTATACGGATTATAAGAAATAGCCGGAGCAAAAATACCGCCACTCACTTTCTGTCCTTCCATATTCACTAATTGCGAAGCACGGTTCAACACATGCCCTATCTGTTTCCAATTCACCAAGTCTTTGCTGTGAAAAATAGGAATACCGGGGAAATAAGTGAATGTAGATGTTACTAGGAAATAATCACCTTCTCCATTTGTACAAACACTAGGATCAGAATACCATCCCGGCAAAATAGGATTATAGAAATAGTCTTCACCTGACAGAGGATTGGAAATATAAAAATCATCATTTCCCTTATAAGAAAAATAATCAAAGAGAGCCACAGATTTTCCAATAGCCGGTAATTGTTGTTCTTTCTTTGAGTTACATGACATCATTGTTATCCCCAGCATAAATATGGAGAGCCAGACGATTGACATTAATTGTATTACCTGTGTATTCTTCATAATACTTCTTATTTTCTTTATAATCAAATATGAATTACTGATCTTTTCTGCAAAGATATGCTAGTTCATAAAACTACAAACATAATTATGTTACGGGCTTCTTTTCCTAAATAACATCTTCATTTTCAATGTTACATCTATCTTTTCCCTTGTAGCACACCCAAACAATTACACTGATTATAAACACATTACAATCTTATTTTTTTTGAATAAAAGCTATTCAAATTCCCAATAATCCAGATTGAAAAGTTTGTTTCCTTTCTCTCCTTTAAAGTAGAAATAAAGATCATGTACACCCTTTGCATTCTTTATCCGACATGACATCTGTTTATATATATCCAGTCCTCCTGTCGGTGATATACTGACACTACCTATTACCGGACCTTCAATGCTATCCAGACGAATTTCTATCATTCCGCCTTTTTCAACACAAGCTGCGCTTACACTGAATTTCTTTGCTCCCTTCTTGCCAAAGTCGACACCACGCACACACAGATATTCATTATCATCAATATCGGTTATATACAAACCACCATTCTCATGATTTCCAGTTTTAAGACCATATCCCCAAGCCATCGTTTCAGCTTCCACTCTACGGTAAGGATTAAAGTTTTCAATCTGTTCCAGTTTCGTCTCCTGCCAATAAGGAACTTCCTGAATAGTTCCATCCGGATTATAATGCATTTTTGCAACAGACGTGGAACGACGTTCCTTATGATCCAATGTTTCCAAATGAAGCAAATCATAATTTAGGCCAAATACATAAGAGCTACCTTTATAATCGATAATTCCAGGATGATTTCCTCTACTCCGCTCTGTTGGACGCATAATATATCCTTTTGTACTCCATGGTCCGGTAGCTTTTTCGCTCATAGCATAGCCAATCCCTTCCGGACAACAAGTTGAAGCGAAAGCCATGTAATAATGCCCGTTCCGTTTATACACCCACGGACCTTCCTGGTAATGTTCCGGTTTATTTTCCACTTGTACAATTTCCCCCGAATATGAAATCATATCCTCATTCAGTTTCACATAATAAACATTCGGATTGCCCCAATACATATACGCTTGTCCGTCATCATCAATAAATACGGTCGGGTCAATGTCGTACCAATGCTCCTTCTGCCAAACCAACGGTTTGTTCAAAGGGTCTTTAAAAGGGCCGTAAGGAGAGTCGGATACCAATACGCCAATACCATTACCGTGAATCGGACAATACATATAAAATTTGCCATTACGTTCGATGACTTGTTCTGCCCAGGCACCGTTATCACGTTTCACCCAATCAAAACTCTTCAGAGAAGCGACCGCTCCATGATCAGTCCAATTCACCATATCGGTGGAAGTATAAAGTAACCAGTCCAACATTTTGAATCCTTCGGCATCATCCTCATCATGAGTTGTATAAAGGAAAACGGTATCATTATATACCATCGGAGCCGGATCGGCGGTATATTTTGTCTGGATAATAGGATTTTGTGCCACTCCCGAAGTGACGGCAGTCATTGCCAACAGGAGTAATACACCCCAAAAATTCAAGTTTTTCATATTCTATCTGTCTAAACAGTTATTTGGTTATTAATACTCCACCATTGCAAGGAATAGTCAATTGCAATTCTTGTTTCTTTCCTATTCCTATTTGTTTCACACCGCCCTGCAATACCTTATCATCACTAAATAGTCTCACCTCTTCCCCATTGGAGAACATCGGCAAATTAACTTTAAGTTTCAGTGTTTCCTTCTGCGCATTTACTCCGGCAATATACCATTTGTCTCCATGACGACGGGCAAGAATAACGTATTTACCAGGATAACCGTCAATGAAACGTACCTCATCCCAAGCCGTTGGAACCTCTTTCATAAAATCAATAGCCCATGCAGGAGCATCGGTCAGATTATTCGGTGCCAGAGCAAAATGCTGTACCGGACTCTGAAATAGAACCGCCGTAGCCAGTGCGTAGACATCTGATGTCACCCGCCGGCTTCCCCGTGGAGCATTATCCGCATTATAATATTTGTTCAATGCACTACCTCCAAAATCCATGCTACCCACAGTATTACGAATAAACGGGTGCAAGGTAGCATTAAAGGCCTCATTATCACAACTGCCTTGAGAGAAATGAAGATTTTCACTAGCCAATACAGCCTCACTCGATGCGAAGTTAGGATACATACGTTCCCAGCCACGAGGCAAAGTACATCCATGGAAAATAACTAAAAGACCGTACTCGTTTGCATCCGACAAGATATCCTCATACAACTGCATAGTCATTTGCTTGTCACCTCCGAAAAAGTCAACTTTTATTCCACGAATACCAATGCTTTGCATCCATTTCATCTCCTTACGTCTGGCTATCGCATTATCCATAATACCTCTCGGAGTTTGCGGAGCATCATTCCAATACCCATTCGAATTATACCACAAATAAAGAGCTACCCCTTTGTCCTTCCCATATTTAGCCAATTCTTCAATTTTATCACGTCCCATTTGTTTATCCCACAAGGCATCCACTAACACAGATTGATACCCCATTGCTGCCGAAAAATCAATATACCGGAGTTGCTCTTTATAATTAGTACTTCCATCCATACCGATAATCCAGCTCCATGAACCCCGGCCATACGTATACTCTCCTTTTGCCGAATAAAGCGGTTTTACAACATCAAAAGGAACGGTTGTCTCCACTATTGGAGCCAAAGTCTTGCCCACAGTAATAGTACGCCAAGGCGTCTCTCCCGGCAACGCTATCCCCGGAAAAACCGTACCATTCCCATTTGCTTCACCTTCTTGCGGAAATCCAATGGTATACACCCCTTCTTTGTGTCCCAACAGACGGCTTGCGCAATATCCACCATTTACTCCCGTTTCGGAAACAAGCACCCAACCATTATCTCCATTACGGAACAGACAGGGAAATGTATATCCTTCTCCCCAGCCATTTTTCCCTGCGACATCATCTGCCGTATAAGACGTCTCATAACTTGGAGAAGTACGGGCAAATCCTCCCATCGGTTTACTTTGCGGACAAAGGAAAGTGGTGGTTCCGTCAGGAAACACAAATCCCGTAGCTTCTTGCTTAACCACGCAACTTAGTGTCTCACCTTGCGGATACATCTTATATTTAAAAGCAACATCGTTATTACTTATGCGGAATATAACATCATAAATTGTTTTCCCTTGTTGTGTAAACGAAAATACAGCTTCATTGGCCACATAACGAACCTTGCTCTGCTTAATAGAAGCCAACTCGTATGTTTCATCTATTTTATTGGTTGAAACATTCTTCTCCAGCGACATCCCCGATGAAAAATCTCCTATATTTGCAATAATTCCCAATGGAGATGGCTTCAAAAAAAGAACATTGTCATAACTAACAGAATAAGAGGGTCTTCCATCCATATCTGCGACTGTTACTACCAACTTTCCATCAGGACTTGCTATCTGTTTATCTTCTGCACTTACAATACTACTACCCAATAGCATAGCCATTACTATAAAAAACTTCATCATATTTCTACTTTTTAGATTCTTTTCTACTGACATAATCACACATTCTATTACAATCAAAACTTTACAGAAATCGCTTTCCCATTATAATCGACGTTTTTTTGAGTCCCGTCCTGAAGAGTTACAGTAAATTTACGGTTCTTCAACATTCCCCCATACGCACCTTTTCTTGCCCCTATCGTCAATTTACGAGATATATTATTCCAAGAGATTGGAATTTCCGTATAAGCTCCTTTTTCATAATTGTAATTATCAAATTCATCTTCATATAAAATGAAGTTTCCATTCGCACCCGCATACACCTTCAATTCAAGATGATCCCACGGTTTTTCAGTTGCATACTGAACTTGTGGACCGACAGGAATAATACTACCCGCTTTTACATACAATGGAATAACATCAAGTGTAGTCTCTTTGGTAATTTCCTTTCCGCCTTCATGTTTCTCGTTTGTCCAGAAGTCATACCATAGCGTTCCTGCCGGTAAGTATATGTTAGTAGATTTCGTTTCCATGAAATCCACAGCAGCGTCAGTTTTTGTTTTTTTCGCTCCATCTCTGTTCCATCCTTCTTCTTCGGAGACTTTTACCACAGCTTCCGGTGTATATTGTGCATGAGTAATCGGAGCCACAAGGATCGATTTTCCAAACATATATTCGTCATTGATATCCCACACCTTTCTGTCATCTACAAAATCCATCATCAAAGCGCGCATAAAACTCGATTGACGATTGCTTACCTCCCAAGAAGTAGAATAAATATAAGGCAACAGAGAGTAACGTAAACCTATCATCTTCTCGATAGCATCATATACAGGCTCGCCTTTCTTTCCGAACTTATAGATTTCCCTATAAACATCCGTCCCGTGCGAACGCATCATCGGATTGAACGTTCCAAACTGCAACCAACGCACATAAAGCTCCTGATACAATGGATTTTTTGAAGCACTATCATCATTCCAGCTTTTATTATAATGTCCTGCAAAAAAGCCACCAATATCACTATTCCAGTGAGGCATACCACACAAAGAAAAGTTTAATCCGGCAGGAATCTGATTTCTAAAACTCTCCCATGTGGAAGCGACATCACCACTCCATACATTTGCACCATAACGTTGCTGCCCCAAGAATCCGGAACGGGTTAAAATAAACACGCGTTTGTCCGAAGTCACTGCACGCTGATGGTCGTAAACCCCTCCGACAGTCATCAACGGATAAGCATTGCGCACCTTACGGAACGAGCCCAGATAGGTTTTGGTATCCATATCCTCCGGCTTCCAATCCAAATGGTCGGGTTCGGTAGAGTCCATCCACCAGGCATCCATTCCCAGTTTGAAAATTCCATCATTCAGATATTTCCAATAAATATCACGCGCTTCGGGATTGTAAGCATCATACACCCTTACGCCGGAAGGATATTCCATGTTTGGGGGCCATGACTCCAATCCCGATTGCGGCCAGGTAGTGAAGTTAAACAACATCCCTTTTTTGTCCAATTCTCTATAAGGTTTGGTCATCGGTCCGAATGACGACCAGATAGATATAGCCATGTGTGCATTCATCCCATGGACATCCTCCATCATCTTTTGAGGATTATTGAAAGTCGGATTCTGAAAATCCATCGCATTCCACAAATAGTTATGCCCCCAATATTGCCAATCCTGAATAATACCATCCAAAGGAATACCCAATTCACGATATTTACGAACAACGTCTACCACTTCCTCCTGGCTTTTATATCTTTCTTTACTTTGCCAGTAACCATAAGTCCATAAAGGAAACATCGGTGCTTGCCCGGTCAAGCTGCGTACTTGTGCTATTACACCATCGGCATCCTTCCCATACATGAAATAATAGTCTACACAATCACCTACTTCAGAACGAAAAGATGTTTCAACTTCGTTGTCCGTAAAAAGAGTCGGCGAATAGTTATCCCAAAACACACCATATCCTTTGGTGGACTGGAAGAATGGCGACACATCTTCAACATTTCCCTGTATCAGATTTTTGGTCATGTTCCGCTGAATCATCTTTCCATTTTGCAATTGTCCCAAACCATAAATAGCTTCCTCCTTATCTAATACAAAAGGTTGATAAACCTGATAAGTTTTTGTCCCGGCATCATCGAAATCGATAAACTGCATACCGGATTTCTCTGCCAATAACGACTTGCCATCCTTTGAGAAATAAGAAACAATTCCCGTCCCGGTGTCCACACTGACACTTAGTTCACTGGTATTCAATACAATCTTATTATCTTGTATATCAACTTTGAAACTCACCTTTTCAGGTTTGGCAATTACAGAAAGACTCTGTTTTTCATAGGCAACACCTTCCGGTGACTTTATTACTCTCGCCACAGCAGGCGCAAAGAATTGTACTTCTATATCCACTGCATTTACAGTGGTTTTGATACCGGACGATGTTTTCTGATAGTTCTGTGCGAATAAGATATTTGTGCTGAAGCATAAACATATACCCCAAAATAGATGATGTATTTTCATAATTATAGAATGATAAGGTTTCTAATTAATAACCAACAGATGTTGCATACAGTCCAATCATTGCTCCTGTAAAGCCACCAGCCTCATTAGTAGAAAGAATATCGCCGGAAACGGTTCCTCCTAAATTTAGGAAACCCTTGCCATCAATCGAATAATTAAAACGATAATCATCTCCATTGGCTGTTACTTGCAGTGTCACAGGTTTCTCTGTTTCTATCTTCACCTCACCCAGGACACTCGCTTGTCCTTTTTCGGTTCTTTGCAGTATCAGGTAATAGTCTTTTCCCTTTTTAGTGATACCGAAAACATAGTGATATCTTTCATTTTGATAACATGTTATACCGGCAAAATCTTTCTCATTTTTTGGTTTGTACTCCATGGTTGCTGCCGCGGTAAATTGATTATGCTGTTGACGGTAGAACAAAGTAGAAGTAGGTTTCACTTCATTGATATTTGAGGTAAAAGGGATGATCCGCAACCCTTTATCGGTCATCTCAACGAATTCTTCACGAGGACCTCTAAGACCGATCCATCTAAAATCTAATGTCTTATCGGAGAAATCATCCTTAAAGACAAAGTTGCCACTAGGCAAATAACCGTTTTTCCCTGTTTGGTTCTCAACTCCCGAAGGCATCTTCAATGTAGGTTTCATAGGGATAAGCCCATTCTCGAAAACGGGAAATGTTCCGCTCCAGTCCACCGGAAGAATAAAAGTTTCGCGTCCGGTATTCACTCTGTTCTTCTCATTGGGGCGTATTCCTAAAAATACACCATAATATTTTCCGTCGGGTCCCTCCACTAAGTCTGCATGACCAGCCCAGTCTACTTTATCCGCCCGATTTGCAGGAAAATAACGTTGAGTTAAAATAGGATTATTATTTGCCGGAAGATAAGGTCCTTTCGGATGATCACTTACAAAAATGACTTCGCTATGCCAGCCTCCGGTTCCTCCTTCGGCACACATTAAATAATAACGTCCATCTTTCTTATAGATATGAGGAGCTTCAATCCATATCGGTTTTTCTTCTATATTGACGCCACCGTTTACGATGATCCGGTCCGTTCCCGGAACCACTTTATCATTCTCCACATCATAATCCCATATTTTTATGACACGGTGTCCCGAGTAACGCTCATTTGCTTTAGCAGGAGCATCATTATGTACCACGTATGCCTTGCCATTATCATCAAAGAAAAGAGAAGGATCAATGCCTTCAAATTGAAGTTTGACCGGATCACTCCAGCCATTCTCCGGATTCTTTGTCTTTACTACCATATTTCCAAAGCCACCGGAAAATTGAGTGGTTATCATATAAAACGTATCATTATTGGGATTATATCTTATAGCAGGAGCATATACACCAGCACTAATACCACAATCTTCAACCTTTAATTGTGACGTTCTGTCCAGCACATGACCGATTTGTTTCCAGTTGACCAGATCATTAGAATGGAAAATAGGTACCCCGGGAAACATAGCAAAAGATGAGCACACCAAATAATAATCATTACCTTTCCGCGTTATACTCGGATCGGGATAGCAACCCTGCAAAATAGGATTATAGAACTCACCCGGCTTTAAAGGATTGTTTTGATAAATAGCATCCTCCCCCTGATAAATAAATTGCGTAAAGACAGGAGCATTTTTCGTTATTTTACCCTTGCCACTCACCTCCATATTAAAAAACAGCATAAAAAATACGACAAGCGCCACGGATTGCCAGCCCGACAAAATCAATTTTAATGTTCTCATATTATCACTTTTTATTTTCTATAATTTTCTGTTCCATAGTAGTGTTTGCAAATGTATCGATTCGGTTTTATCATATATGTACAATCATGATACAGGCATCTATATACAGGTTACATTTATCACAGACATGTAACATGATTCTTTTCTGATGTAACAAAAAGCCCCAAAACAGAAAAATGGTAAGATAAATAACTACATTACCTATTATTTCAGCACTTTTATCTTCCATCATATAAAATGCTGAATATCAAGGATTAGAAAATATTCATTTTCCTTTAAAGGAAAGCCCCCGTTGGTTTAAAAGAAACGGGGGCTTGGTTTAAAAGAAACGACCCGTTCCTTTTAAAGGAACAAGGTCGTTCTTTCTTTATTCATTCAATAAATAAATCCGGATTGTCTACCTGTAAAAATAAACGAAATTCTAAAGCGGTATTACTGTACGTTCATTACAATCGTTTTCAACTTATTTCTATCAGAAGTTCCTCCATACAGTAATTCATAAGTACCTTCCAACGGACGCATCGTATTCGACTCTGCATCAAACCATTCAAAGTTCTCACTGGTAAGAGGAATAGCTACTGATTCAGTTTTCCCTGCCGGAATATGAACGCGTTTGAAAGCACGCAAGGTATAACGGGGACCTTCCTTATCACCCGGACGTCTCAAATAAACCTGAACCACCTCTTCTCCATCACGTTGCCCGACATTGCTTACCGGAATAGTCAATACTACATTTTCACCTTTGGCGATTGTATTCTTGCTCAATTTAGCTTCTCCATAAGTAAAGTCAGTATAACTCAACCCATGACCGAATGGGAAAAGTGGTTGCTGTTGCATATATCGATAGGTACGCCCCTTCATGGAATAGTCTTCAAAGTCCGGCAATTGATTCACATCCTTATAGAAAGTGACCGGCAGGCGTCCACCGGGATTATACTCTCCCCAAAGAGCATCAACGATAGCTGTACCACCCGCCTGTCCCGGATACCATGCCTGCAGAATCGCTTCACAAGTAGTCGTTTCGGGCACTAGTCCGATAGCTGAACCGGAATAATTGATAAAGACAACCTTTTTACCAGCCTTCTTCAAAGCTTTCAACAAATCACGTTGAACGTCCGGAAGTTCAATATCTGTACGGTCACCACCCTTAAATCCGGGAACCTCTACCGGCATTTCCTCACCTTCCAGACTTGGAGAAATTCCACCAGCAAAAAGAATCACATCAGCATCCATTACTCTCTTCACTGCGAAGTTCAAGTCGATCCCGACCTCTTTGCCCAAATCAAAATCAAGTGTAGCCCTTTCATTCCGTTGTTTGAATAAAATCTCGATATGATACTCTTTTCCAGCCTTCGCCTGTAACGTATAGAGGTTCGTCGGATTCTTAACATATATTTTCTGGGCCACTTGCTCACCATTTATAATAAGAGTCACTTCACCATCCAGTTGGAAACGGAAAGCAACATCACCGGACTGCGAAGGACGAAAGACAGATTCATAACGAGCCGAGAAATTAGTTATTTCCACACCGGGCGCAAATGTAGTAGCCCCTGTTGTCGCAAAATGGAACGGAGTGGAAATCTGATCGGTAGCAACCACTTCCCCTTCACGATCACGATTATTCCAATATTCTGCCAAGAAACCGGGTTTACCATTTATGCTACATTCATCAAACAGGCTTTGGAGTGTCTTTCCGTCCACACGGTCACAACCCGGTTCGTATATGATTTGTCCTTCCGGTAGTTTGGCACGGACAGCTTCCAATAAGGTAACCGTATGTGCCGGAATACCGTTATAATTTCCCCACTGCATCACGGAGTCATTGGCATTAGGTCCCATAACGGCTATTTTCAGATTGGTATTCAGAGGCAGGATGTTGTTTTTATTCTGCAAGAGCACCAATGACTCACGAGCCATACGCAAAGCCAATGCCTGATGTTCCTTACTATTCAACACAGAGGTTGGAATTTCCACCCAGGCCGGTTGTTCATCCATCTCTCCCAGTTCAAAACGTGCTGTCAACAAACGTTTCAATGAAATATCTATTTCTTTTTCGTCAATCAGACCGGCTTTTACAGCATCCGCCAGTGAAGCATATTCACTTCCACATTCAAGGTCTGTGCCTGTCCGCACAGCAGCGGCCGAGGCGTGTTCCTTATCCGGGTGAGTCCCATGCGTTCCCGGTCTATAGAAATCGGAGATCGCTCCACAGTCAGAGACTACAATGCCTTTGTATCCCCATTCATCCCGCAATATTTGCATCAACAGGCGATTGCTGCCACAACAAGGCTCTCCCTCAAAACGATTGTAGGCACACATCACTTCCTTTACATGCGCTTTCTGTACCAAATCTTTAAAAGCAGGCAGATAGGTTTCCCATAAATCCCGGGGATCTATATTCTCCGCATCAAAACTATGCCGGTTCCACTCCGGTCCTGAATGAACGGCAAAGTGCTTGGCACATGCGTGCAGCTTATCATACCTGGCATCTTCCGGTCCTTGCAAACCACGGACTACAGCCATTCCCATTTGTCCTGTCAGATAAGGGTCTTCACCGTATGTTTCCTGACCACGCCCCCAACGAGGGTCACGGAATATATTGACATTCGGTGTCCAGAATGTTAATCCCTGATAGCGTTTCAGCACGCCGCTTTCACCGAAAATACGCGATTTTACACGAGCCTCATCGGAAGTGGCATTGAACACTTCATATAATAATGAATCATTAAAAGAAGCTCCCATACCGATAGACTGGGGAAAAACAGTAGCCAATCCGGCACGTCCCACACCGTGCAACGCCTCATTCCACCACTCATATTCTTTAATTCCCAGTCGAGGGATAGCAGGTGACGCATTTTGCATGATTGATACTTTTTCTTCCAAAGTCAACCGGGGCAACAAATCCTCCGCCCGTTGTTCCGCCGTTAAAGAAGTGTCCTGGTAAGGCAGCAATTGCTTACATGCCGAAAACGATAACACCAAACAAACACCCATAATCGGTATCCAACCTCTTTTCATAATATTATACTTATTAGTTATGATTAATTTGGAAACAAAAATAGCCTATTTTCCAATAAAACAATGTTTCATTGGTTACAAATACATATTTGTGTGTTACATTGACGCATCACAGAACGAATAATCAAAAGAGTCCACATCTACATAACCGCCTACAGAACGTGTAGCATAATTAAATATGGCAAACTTACTGCCCATGAACATACGGGTGTAGTCAAACTTCATCTTAATAGGCAGACCGACAGGTATCCATGTTTTCCCATCAAGACTATAAGAAAAACGAGCCTCATCCCGTCCATTGGTAAAGTCACCTTCCACACGCAAGTAGACAAGCTCTTTGTTAAGAGGTATACGGGCTTGTTCGGTCATATCCACACGGCTAATGGCACGCTTCGTTTTCTCAAACACACTTTTCTGTTCACTCATCACAAGAGACAGTTTATTTCCGTTCTTTTCAATCGTAAGCACACCGCTGTCACCATTAAAAGCCGATAATCCCGCACGGTCGCCATCTTTCATCCCCCCCAAAGAGAGACTGACAGTGCCCATGCATTTCGGTCCTACCATACGCTGAGTCAACGTATTGGGAGCAACAAACAGGTTATCTACCACACGGGAGGTTTTCAAACGCAAAAATCCGGGACGGTCGGTAAGGCTCCATGCCTGATCGACGGGGTTATGATTCCACTGCCAATAGAGGGAAAGTCCGGAAGCGGAAAAATCATCCGAACCGCAGATACCATCCATTGACATATACGACAAAGTGGTATCATTCGGAATGCGCCCATCCTTGTCTCCCAGCATAGGCCAACCATCTTCCGTCCATGTACAAGGCATAAGACACGGCACACGTCCTACGCCACCACGATCCTGAAAAATCAGTCCGTACCATTCACCGTTTTTCCCGTCTACGATGCATCCCTGACCAACACCGCCATGCCCGTCGAACTCCGTTTCAAGAATGACACGCTTTTCGTAAGGTCCGGTAATCTTATCGGCACGATAGCATACTTCACGACGCAGACGGCCGGGAATACTCCAATCCATAGAAATCATCAGCAAGTAATATTTCCCATTATACTTGATGACGGAACTACCTTCCAACAGACCTTGTTCGTCAGCATCCCGCTCAAATATTTGCTGATTGATGCCACCGGGAAGTACATCGGTCAAATCGGGTTTCAACTCCGTAAGATGTCCCGTACTGTGAAAGAGATACACCCGCCCGTCATCATCAAACAGAAGCGAACCGTCATGAAAATGCGGGGGACGCGAAAGAAGTTTCCAGGGACCGGCCGGATCTGTCGCAGTATAGACAAACCCACGTCCGGGCGCGCCATTGGCTGTAAACCAGACATAGAATTTACCGTCATGATAGCGGATAGATGATGCCCATTGTCCTTGCCCGTAAGCAGTGCCTTCGAGCAAATCATAACGAGGACCATCGTCAATGCGAGAAAATACGTAGCTGATAGTTTCCCAATGTTTCATGTCCGGCGAACGCATGATAGGCGCCCCCGGCATCAGGTGCATAGTAGTGGAAACCATGTAAAAGTAATCGCCTGCGCGACATACTGACATATCGGGCACGTCAGCATAAAGAATAGGATTACGGTATTGTGCTCCGGCTGATAGCGGGAAGAACAATGTAAAAAGAGTACACAGTAAAATAGTGTTGATTTTTGTTTTCAGCATAATCATCGTTTTTTTATTAACTGGCTACATTATCTATTATTTGAAAGCTAATTATTTAAAATGTTCCTTGTTATCTTCCACATCACAAAAATAGAAAATGCAAACAGATATATTGCCCAAAGTATGCTACATGATTTCTTTGTGATGCTACATATCGGATAAAGGATGTTACATCTATATTTACTCATGTTACATCACCCTATCTCCCAAAGAGAGGAGACTGTATTCAGCCTCCTCTCACTTATTACATACCCAAACAACAGGTATCAACAACTATTCTTATTACAAGAACTTATCAGAACTCAACCAGTATGCGGAACACCTTTCCCGGATTAGCCGTCCATTCCTGCATAGCTTCCAAAGCTCCTTCCGGTTTTGCTATCTTCGAAATCAGTTCTTCCACCGGACAATTTCCTTCTTTCATATAATTAATAACCGCACGAAAATCGGCAGGTAACGCATTTCTGGAACCACGGATATCCAGTTCTTTCTGAACGAAATATTTTGTTTGGAAAGCCACTTCGCTCTTGGCATAGCCGATGCAAACCACACGCCCCGTGAATCCGACTTCATCCACCGCCATCACATAAGTGACCGGACTGCCGACAGCTTCAATCACCACATCGGCACCGAAGCCCTCCGTTACCTGTTGCATCCGTTCGTGTACATTTTCTGTCTTGGAGTTAATCACATAAGAAGCACCTACCCTTTTCGCCAGTTCCAGTTTCTCGTCATCCAAGTCGACAGCAATGACCGTTGCCCCTCTCAAAGCAGCACGTACAATGGCACCGATACCAATCATACCGCAGCCAATAACCATCACATATTCATTATCGATCACCTGCGCACGAGATACCGCATGGAATCCGACACTCATCGGCTCAATCAACGCACAATCGCGAGGAGAGATATTACCAGCCGGAATAATCTTCGTCCAAGGCAATACGGCATATTCGCACATCACTCCATTGCGTTGCACTCCTAACGTTTCATTATGTTCACAAGCATTGACACGACCATTACGACAAGAAGCACATTTACCACAATTGGTGTATGGATTCAATGTCACGTTCATCCCTTTTTCGAAGCCAGCCGGAACATTCGGACCAACCTCCTCAATCACCGCTCCTACCTCATGTCCCGGGATTACCGGTAACTTCACCATTGGATTACGCCCCAAAAAGGTATTCAGATCAGAGCCACAGAAACCAACATACTTGATTCTTACTAATACTTCACCGGCACCAACGGTCGGTTTTTCCAGTTCAACCACCTTCATTTCGGAGGGATTGACAATTTGAACTGCTTTCATTGGATATGTTTGATAAATAAATTTATTAATCGATTACTTTATAACCTTTCCAACCATAATATGCACAGAAGACAAAGCAAATCATCGGTACACAATAGGCCATATAATAGATATGCTCATTGGCATGCATGAAATAAGCCGTCAACTGTGGCAGACAGGCATTGCCGACAATAGCCATTACCAGAAATGCCGAACCGCTCTTTGTCTGATTCCCCAGTCCTTTTAGCGCCAATGAAAACTGCGTGGGATACATTATAGACATAAAGAAAGAGATAGCCAACATTGCGTATAACCCGATCATACCTCCCCATATCATCACTGCCCCGCACAAAAGAATATTCATCAAGGCGTAAACCAGTAGCATATCCTGTGGACGGAATTTCACCATCAATCCGGTACCGATCCAACGCCCCAAAAGAAATGCGAGCATATACAATCCGAAGAAGGTAGTCGCTGTATCTTCCGGCAATCCGGCATAAGTGCAACAGTAAACCAGGAACAGACTGTTTATCGCCGTCTGTCCGCCGTTATAGAAGAATTGCGCAATCACTCCCCACCGCAAGTGTGAGTGTTTCAATACACCGAAGTCTATCAGTTTTTCTTTCTGGCTACCCTCTTTCGTTTTACCCGAAGAAGTCGTTTTATCGGAAGAAGCCGTTTCTCCTTCGTCCCCAATCTTCGGCAATTTTGAAAAGATGAAGACAACAGCTATGGCAATCAACAGTATAGCCAATATCAGATAAGGAAGTTTCATGGCATCCGTTTCCAATTGGATATAGGCCTGCCAGCCTCCCGGATAATCTACAGGAAGGGTCTCTCGCGTGTAATGAGTTCCGCTAAGGATGAGCTTACTCAAAAACATGGCAGCGATAAAAGCTCCGAGTCCATTGAAAGACTGCGCCAGATTCAATCGGCGGGGAGCTGTTTCGGGGGCTCCTAAAACCGTCACATACGGATTGGCAGCTGTCTCCAGAAAGCACATTCCCGTAGCGATAATAAAGAAGATACAGAGGTAAGCCCAATATTCTTTTAAAATGGCGGCGGGAAAGAAAAGCAGGCCTCCGATTGCTGCTAATACCAGTCCGAAAATAATTCCCGCCTTATAGCTGTAACGTTTCATAAACATCGCTATGGGGATGGGGAAAATAAAATAAGCCAGCCAGTAGGCAGTCTCGGTAAAAGAGGCTTCAAAGGTATTCAGTTCACATGTCTTCATCAATTGCCGGATCATCGTGGGAAGCAGATTGCTGCTTATCGCCCACAGAAAGAACAGGCAGAAAACTAATGCTAAAGGTATTGTATATGTATTCTTTTTCATGGTATAAATCTAGTTTTACGATAAGGATGTTTTCTCTATCATTCGGACATGTTCTTGATGTAAGGAAGTACGGGGAGATCCGTGAATCCATAGAAGTTCCGGGCATTTTCTCCCAAAAAGAGTCTTTTATCCTCTTCCGTCAGCTCGGAAGACTTCACCACAAAATCGTATGACATCTTGTAGGTGATTGCTGTAATGGTGCGCGGATAGTCCGATCCCCACATCAGTTTCTCCATGCCAACTAAATCCGCCGCTTCCCGAATGGCCTTCACTGCTCCTTTGAAAGGATAAAATTCATCATTGAAAAGCCAGGTGATTCCGCCGGATTCAATCATCACATTGGGATGACGTGCCAGGCGGATTTGTTCTTTCCAGTCCGGACGTGTCACCATTCCGAAGTGCCCGACAGCTATTTTTAGGCGGGGACATTCCTGAATAATCTCTTCCATTTCGGGAACCTGTGTTGCTCCGTCAGCCAAATCGATGGAAAGCATGACATTCTGTTCTTCCATCGAATGAAACATCTGCATCATTTCCTCATTATTCAGCATTACCCGTCCCTCTTTTAACAACAAGCGTTGGGCAGGTATTTTTATAGCCTTAAAACCTTTGGCTATAAGCTCTTTCGCCTGCTCCAAAAATCCAGGTTTGCGAAACTCACACATTCCGCAAACAAAGAAACGGTTGGGATAATGGGAAACGACTTCCGACAAATAATCATTCTGAATACCGTCAATAAACTCTTGGGTAATGACAGCCGCAGCCACTTGCGCATAGTCCATATTCGAAAGAAAAACTTCCGCGCTATTCACTCCGTCTACCATAAAGGGCGGAACCATTTGCCGGATTTCTCCCATAAATTCCGAACGGCCATTTTCCAAAGTCCGGATAGGCAATCCGTCCACAACAGTATCCTGCCGTAACCACAGATGGGCGTGCGCATCAATAATTGTATAGTCCATACGAAGACGCTGTTTTATGAGTTCGCCCAACTTACACGTTTCTGCTCTCCGATAATCTCCTGCACTTCCCGAACGAGTTCCCAGTCAATAGGTTCTTCGATGAAAGCGATGTTCTTTTTCACATTCTCCGGATTAGTCGTACTAAACAAAGTCGTTGCTATACGAGGATTGCTGACGGAGAACTGCATAGCCAGTTTCTCAATCGGATAATTCTTAGCTTTGCAATGTTCCATTGCTTTACGGCAAGCCTCTACCAAGGGTTTGGGAGCCGGATGCCAGGCAGGAACACCACGTTCACTCAACAGTCCCATTGAAAGCGGAGAAGCATTAATCACGCCGATTTCTTTGGATTCGAAGTAATCCAGGAAGTCTGCTAATTTATCATCACACAGGCAATAATGGCAGAAGCTAAGCACAGATTCAATCGTACCGCTTGGTGAATGGTCAATTACCCATTTCAGGTTCTCGAGTTGCAAGTCGGTAATTCCAACGTGTCCTACCACTCCTTTTTCACGCAACTCAACCAAAGCAGGCAGAGTCTCATTAACTACCTGATTCAAATCGGCAAATTCAACATCGTGTACATTTATCAGATCGATAAAATCTATATTCAAACGTTCCATGCTCTCATACACACTTTCTGTCGCACGTTTTGCAGAGTAATCCCACAGATTTACTCCATCTTTTCCATAACGTCCCACTTTGGTAGAAAGGTAATAACGGTCGCGAGGAAGATCTTTAAGTGCCTTTCCTAAAACAGTTTCCGCTTTATAATGTCCGTAATAAGGAGACACATCGATAAAGTTCATTCCTGCCTCAACAGCGGTAAACACAGCCTGAATGCCTTCTTTTTCTTTCAAATCATGGAAAACTCCTCCTAAAGAAGAAGCTCCAAAACTAAGAGATGATACTTTCATCCCTGTCTTTCCGATTTCATGGTATTGCATACTTTTAGGTTTTAAATCATTTTGTATGCGACAAAAATAGGTCAGTAATAGTTTCAGTGCAGCAGAGAGCGGTCGAAAAACCAACGTAACGGTTTACGTAAAAAATATTGCTTCAGATGCTTTTAATTTTCCGGGAATGTGCTTTCTTTGTAAAAAGAATCTAAGTTGCAGACTTTCAAATGGAAAACCGGAAACATACTTCATTAAAAGATCTCGCCCAAGCATTGGGGGTGTCGATTCCTACTGTATCCAGGGCACTAAAAGATAGTCCGGAAATCAGCCGTGAACTTTGCGCCAAAGCAAAGGCACTGGCCAAAGAGATGAACTACCGTCCCAACCCTTTTGCCATGAGCCTGCGGAAAAATGCGCCACGTATCATCGGAGTGATCGTTCCGGATATTGTCACTCATTTCTTTGCATCAATTCTGAATGGAATAGAGAATATGGCTATTGCCAACGGGTATTTCGTGATTATCACGACCTCGCATGAGTCTTACGAGCACGAAAAAAGAAATATCGAGAATCTGGTCAATATGCGTGTGGAAGGCATCATCGCCTGTCTGTCTCAAGAAACAACCGATTTCTCCCACATCTCCGCCTTGAAAGACATTAATATGCCACTTATCCTGTTCGACCGTGTTTGCCTGACCGACCAATTTTCATCGGTGATAGCAGATGGGGCCCAATCCGCACAGATAGCTACACAGCATCTTCTGGATAATGGAAGTAAGCGGGTAGCTTTTATCGGAGGAGCCAATCATCTGGATATTGTAAAGAGAAGAAAACATGGCTATCTGGAAGCCTTGCGTGAAAATCGTATTCCGATCGAAAAAGAGTTGGTAGTCTGCCGGAAGATTGATTATGAGGAAGGCAAGATTGCCACAGAAACTTTACTGTCACTTCCACAGCCTCCGGATGCTATTCTTGCCATGAATGACACATTGGCTTTCGCAGCAATGGAAGTTATCAAAAATCACGGCCTCCGGATTCCGAATGATGTGGCAATCATCGGGTATACAGACGAGCAGCATGCTAATTATGTGGAACCGAAATTATCAGCAGTATCACATCAGACCTATAAAATGGGAGAAACTGCCTGCCAACTACTTATCGATCAGATAAAAGGAGATAAGACTATCAAGCAGGTGACGATTCCAACACATTTGCAGATTAGGGAGAGTAGTATAAAAAATCAAAAATGTAATCTTCTGTAATATAAGCAAGAAGGAACAAAACATAAGGAGTAGTCAAACGACATCATGACAATGAGGATTATGGATTGATGATGAAAATGAAAAGAATGCAAATCAAGCTATTGTATGGGATAAATGGAACAATCCTATAGGATATGACTTACCTGCAGATAAGAATTTCCATGGTATTACTCCTGGTAGAAATACAATATATGAAATACTTCAGTTTTAGAAATAATTCATAGAATAAAAATCATATCTAAACCAATGCTATATTAATAATAAGCTCCCTTATTCTATCCTTTGCCATAGATGAAATAGGATTAGAATAAGGGAACTTTATTTTAATAAATTCCAAATGATAATAAGTGATTATTTTTCGCACTTTAACATTTGAATATCAAATACTAAAGTTGAATAACCTAAAATAGTAATCGAAGAACCTTTTGGAGTATAATCACTACTACCATAACCATATTTCCATGGAACATACACTTCCAAACGTTCACCAATTTTTCTTCGTTGCAATACCTCTGACAAACCAGTCACAAGCCCATTAATTGTTAAGTTCGCAGTTCTTGAAAAATCAATGCTAGGATTCGCTTCAGTAAAAGAGCCATCAAACGCTTCCCCTATAAAGTTATCTTGTTTATCAACATAACCACCAGTATTACCCCAAATGATATAAGAACCTTTATAATATACAGTAACCTCATCTGTTGCCCGCGGGATAATATTTTGAATCACCCCATCTCCCACAGGAGTTTTCTTTTTAAAATAGATAGGAACTCCAGGATATGCAATCATATGAATAGAATCCAACTGACCACGTGTAGCGGTATTTGCATGAGCATTGGCTATTGAATCTATAAAAGCTTCATTACGTGCCTGCCAGTTATCATATTTGCCCGTCTCTTCCGTTTCACTGCAAGCAGTGAATGCAAGAGCCAGCAATAGGATGGAGAATAAATAGATCTTTTTACTCATTCGTCAAAGGTTTATTGTAAAGTTTTCAATAGAGAAGTGATGCTTACTCTGTCTGCGATGATATTATTCAATTCAGAGATAGCTACACGCTCTTGTTGCATGGTATCGCGATTACGCAATGTCACGCAGTTATCTTCTAATGTCTGATGATCGACTGTTACACAGTACGGAGTACCAATAGCATCCTGACGGCGATAACGCTTACCGATACTATCCTTTTCGTCATATTGGCAATGGAAGTGGAACTTCAGGCTGTCAATAACCTCACGGGCTTTTTCAGGCAGACCGTCTTTCTTTACCAACGGCATAACTGCCAGTTTCACCGGAGCCAAAGCAGCAGGTAATTTCAGAACCACACGGCTTTCACCATTCTCCAATTGCTCTTCGCAATAAGATGCGCTCATGATGCTAAGGAACATACGGTCAACACCGATAGAAGTTTCGATTACGTACGGAGTATAAGACTCGTTCAGTTCCGGATCGAAGTATTTGATGCTCTTGCCGGAGAACTTCTCATGTTGAGACAAGTCGAAGTTAGTACGAGAGTGGATACCTTCCACTTCTTTGAATCCGAACGGCATCAGGAATTCAATATCAGTAGCGGCATTTGCGTAGTGAGCCAGTTTATCGTGATCGTGATAACGATAGCTTGCATCGCCGAATCCAAGAGCTTTATGCCATTTCAAACGGATTTCTTTCCATTTCTTGAACCAGTCAAGTTCAGTTCCCGGTTTTACAAAGAACTGCATTTCCATCTGTTCGAACTCACGCATACGGAAGATGAACTGACGGGCAACGATTTCGTTACGGAAAGCCTTACCAATCTGTGCGATACCGAAAGGAACTTTCATACGACCCGTCTTCTGTACATTGAGGTAGTTTACAAAAATACCTTGTGCAGTTTCCGGACGAAGATAAATCTTCATGGCTCCTTCGGAAGTAGAACCCATTTCAGTAGAGAACATCAGATTAAACTGACGAACTTCTGTCCAGTTCTTTGTACCGGAGATCGGGCATACGATTTCTTCATCAATAATGATCTGACGCAATTCTTCCAGATTACCGTCGTTCAGAGCCTTAGCAAAGCGAGTGTGAAGTGCGTCACGTTTTGCCTGATGCTCCAATACACGTCCGTTGGTAGAACGGAATTGAGCCTCATCAAAAGATTCGCCGAATCTCTTGGCAGCTTTCGCTACTTCTTTATTGATTTTATCGTCATACTTAGCCAGCTGATCTTCGATCAACACGTCAGCACGATAACGTTTCTTAGAGTCTTTATTGTCAATCAAAGGGTCATTGAATGCGTCTACGTGTCCGGAAGCCTTCCAGATAGTAGGATGCATAAAGATGGCAGAGTCGATACCGACAATGTTCTCGTGCAACAGCACCATGCTGTCCCACCAGTATTTCTTGATGTTATTTTTCAATTCAACGCCCATCTGACCGTAGTCATACACAGCGCCTAGTCCGTCGTAGATATCGCTCGAAGGGAATACGAAACCATACTCTTTGCAATGCGATACAAGCTTCTTAAAAACGTCTTCTTGTGCCATTTTCTTTTCTATATCTATTAATTTGAATTTGCTTTTTTCGTAAAAAGTGCCACAAAGATAGGGATTTATCTCATAAATAAGACAGGGAGGGTATTAATTTATCTTATTCCTGAACTTCTTCATCGATTTCCGGTGCCACCATACGGTCATATTCTTCCCGCTCCTGCTCCCGGTCCGCTTTCTTCATTTCTTTGGTCAGCATCTCTTCGGGCATATACAGATTAAAAGGAATACGCATGCATTTCATCTTTTTCACTTCCCGGCTAAATTCAGGACAAGCCACGAAATAGACACGTGAAA
Source organism: Bacteroides sp. 1001302B_160321_D4 (assembly GCF_015667765.1). Lineage (NCBI taxonomy): Bacteria > Pseudomonadati > Bacteroidota > Bacteroidia > Bacteroidales > Bacteroidaceae > Bacteroides > Bacteroides sp. 1001302B_160321_D4. The sequence continues at coordinate 48,084 of NZ_JADPLO010000003.1, forward strand.
CGGACACTTTTCCCGGAGTTACCTGTTCGGGGCGTTCAAATCCCGGACTGGTCAGTGACGTATGAAATGTGCCAAGTCCTTCGATAGTAACCGGCTGTCCGATAGACAACAGACTACGGATAGCATCAACCATTTCCGTCAATATACCATCTATCTGCCCGCGATGAAATCCACTCCGTTTTTCCATGTACTCGGCAAATTCTCTATTCCGAATCGGATCTATCAGTTTTTTGGGTACACCATACCATAATTCTTTTCTTTCTCCCGATGTTAAATCGGCTTTTTTTCTCACTACATAAGGCACTGCCATCGTTTATACTCCTTTCTTTTTTCGTTTATACTCGCGTTCTATCTGACACCCGGGTGTCAACACCATTGAGACCCGGGTGTCAAGCATACCAACACCCGGGTGTCAGTGCTCATGAGACCCGGGTGTCAGATAAGTGTTGGCTGCAACAAAATTAAGTCTTTATTGCGAGAGAACAAAAGAATTCTTCTATATTTGTGCATCCCTACATTATACTAAAGAAAAACATAGAACTATGATTAAGATTCTTCTATTGATAGACTATTCAAGCGAATTTGACAGGAAACTGCTACGGGGACTTGTCCAATACTCCAAAGAAAACGGCCCCTGGCTCTTTTACCGACTACCTTCTTATTATAGCACAATGCATGGCGAACAAGGCATTCTGAAATGGGCGAAAGAATGGAAAGCCGACGCCATTATCGGTCAGTGGAATAACGATACGATCGATTTGCAGAAGGAGCTGAATATTCCAGTAGTACTACAAAACTACCATCACCGGAGCGTCACTTACTCTAATCTGACAGGTGATTATAAAGGAACGGGAAGAATGGCAGCCCAGTTTTTTGCCAAAAGAATGTTTCGCAATTTTGCTTATTTCGGCGTTAAAGGGGTGGTTTGGTCTGACGAACGCTGCGAAGGGTATCGGCAGGAAGTGAAACGTATCGGAGGCGAATTTTTCAGTTTCGAATCTGATAAACAGGAAGATGAGATAAGGATGGAAGTCAGCCAATGGTTACAGCAACTCCCCAAGCCAGTCGCTCTATTTTGTTGTGATGATGCGCACGCCCTGTTCATTTCTGAAACTTGCCGGATGAACAACATTCATATCCCCGAAGAAATCGCTCTATTGGGTGTAGATAACGACGAACTGATGTGTAATATTTCCGACCCACCCATTTCATCCATAGAGCTGGAAGTAGAAAGAGGAGGCTATTCTATCGGCAGACTCATCCACCAACAAATAAAGAAAGAACATGAAGGCACTTTCAATATTGTTATCAACCCCATCCGCATCGAACTACGCCAATCGACGGAGAAACACAATATCAAAGACCCTTATATTCTCGAAGTGGTGAAATATATAGATTCACATTACAGCTCCGACCTGACGATAGAATCTTTGCTTGCCAACATTCCGTTATCGCGCAGAAACTTTGAGGTGAAATTCAAGAATGCGATGAATACCTCTATATATCAATATATTCTGAATTGCCGTTGTAACCATCTGGCGGATTTATTGCTCACGACAGATCGGTCTTTAGCTGATTTGGCAATAGAGGTAGGGTTCAAAGATTATAATAATATCTCGCGCGTCTTTAAAAAATATAAAGGTTGTTCACCTCTTGAATATCGCCAAAAGAAGACTAGTCATATTTAATCTTCGTTTTTTGAATAGTACTTTTCGTTTTTACTATAAAAACTATTATAGAAACAACCTACTTTTGTCATAAAAGTTAATACTCTCTCAATTTAACGAAGAATGTATTAGCTATACCCAATCTTTGTTATATCCTTAAATAAATATATTCTAAAATGTCAAATACCATTCAAAAACACAGCAAAAGGAAAGCGCAGCTAACAATAAAGTTCGGATTTTCCAAACAGTTTTTTATATACTATATAATTATCTGCATAGGGTTCTGCACAGCTAGTTGTATAGAGAATAAACAAACTAATTCACTGCAATATAATACAAAAGCATGGAATAAAATAAAAGATTATTTCAATCCGCCAGTGATATATAAAGATAATTATGGAAATTATCGTTCCCCTCTGTTACTGAATAATGGAGACACTATCAAGAATGTAAATGATTGGAATAAAAAACGAAAAAAAATAAAAGATACATGGATGAATTTAATGGGGAAATGGCCTCCTATAATTAAAAATCAAAAATTTGAAATATTAGATACGCTTAAACGTGAGAACTTCTATCAATATCGTGTCCGCTTCTATTGGGTTCCTAATGAACAAACAGAAGGGTATTTACTAATCCCTGATAAGAGAGGGAAGAAGCCTGCTATTATTTCTGTTTTTTATGAACCTGAAACTGCCATTGGAATCGGTGGAAAACCTAATCGTGACTTCGCTTATCAACTTACTAAAAGAGGATTTATCACCCTGTCATTAGGAACAACCCAAACAACGAAAGAAAAAACATACTCCATATATTATCCGACGATCAATAATGCTTCTCTACAACCTCTATCAGCATTAGCCTATGCAGCTGCCAATGCATGGGAAGCATTAGCCAAAGTTCCTGATGTAGACTCTACTAAAATTGGCATTGTCGGACATTCATATGGAGGGAAATGGGCAATGTTTGCATCTTGCCTCTATGACAAATTTGCATGCGCTGCATGGAGTGATCCGGGTATTGTTTTTGATGAAACCAAAAGGGGATACATCAACTATTGGGAACCTTGGTATCTTGGCTATTACCCTCCGCCCTGGAAAGATACCTGGAACAAAAACGGATATACTAAAGCAAAAGGAATTTATTCGCAGTTACGTAAAAATGGGCATGATTTACATGAAATTCATGCACTTATGGCTCCCCGCCCTTTTCTTGTTTCCGGAGGCTTCTCTGACGGACCTGAAAGATGGATACCTCTAAATCATACAATACTCATTAATCGAATTCTAGGGTATGAAAACAGAGTAGCGATGACCAATAGAGCGAAACATGATCCTGATCCCGAATCAAATGAAATCCTTTACAATTTCTTCGAGTGGTATTTATGTTCCACTAGTTGACAAAAAACATTACATAATAAAAAATATCTTATGAAAAACTCAAAAATTAATTGCAGAGCCACTATCAATCGATTCATTTTGCTCTCTCTCACTTTATGCTATATTTCCACAGCATATTGTAGTAATAAGGAACAGGAAATAAAACAATTTCTCATTTATGATGCTATGTCATACATCGGCAAACCAGACTTAAGTTACTATGGTCTTCAGCCTGTTTATCTAATGTATGAAGTAACCTTGACAAAAAAACACTCCGATCATCCTTCAAAAGTCATACTTGACTTCAACAAAATCGAGAAACAAGCCAAACTTGCATCCTTATTTCCGAGAACTATGATTTCAACGGATATAGAACAATGGTATTACGAGCCTTCACTTACAGACCAGGAAATAGAACAAAGATTCGACACATTATTTAGTTACTTTAGACAAAATATTTCACCAAACATAACAATCGGCAACTATGGAGCCGCTCCTACAGCCTTATGTGTACACCGATACTACCATCCCAAAATGTCAGAAGATAGTATATTGATGACTTGGCGAAAAAGCAATAAAAAACGTTGGGCTGCACTCAAATATGCAGATGTAGCTCAACCCTCTCTTTACATTGCCGAGCCTAATATCGAATCTTGGATAAAAGATCTACAAATAACAGTAAAAGAAATAAAAAAGCACTACCCCAATAAAAAAATTATAGCATATATTTGGCCCCAATACTATGATAAAAAAGATAGTCCATATTATAAACAATTCATTCCCCCCCACATTTGGAAACAAATGCTAGAGGCTACTTATACATATTGTGATGGAAGTATCATATGGTCAAGTAGAACAGATGAAAATGATCAATCAGTATTCTGGGAGGATCTTCGGGTTCAACAAATCTGGGAAGTAACAAAACATTTTATCCATTCCCACAAAAGACAGATTGTGTTTCCTGAAAAAGAAAACTTGTCCATATTGACTTCTACTCCACAAGAATTCAATATATATTTAAACACAAATCACCCCCAATTAGCCCAATATGGAGTTCAGACGATACAAATGATTAATGAAAAAGATTTGGGAAACTGTACCAATGAAACTTTTGTTCTTGATGTAGACAAAGTGAAACAATTTGCCATACAAACTCCAAAATCCTCCAATACGCCTATATGTATTGCACCGATTAATAAAAAGAGTGATACATTAGATTATCAAGAAATTTACAAATTGTTAAAAAAAGACAATGGTAATCAAATATGGCAAATACCCTCCACAAGTTTAGGTAAACTAAGGCTTCATAATTCAAATATGCATGTCAACATGGGAAGTTGGGCAATAAATACAATGAATTCTCCGCAAGAGCCGGAAAAATTCACAGATGCCATTATCATAAATGCCCCTATCGTTGATAATGACACAATCACTTGGAAGAAAGAATTATACATTACTATAAAAGAAGCACAATTCAAATCTGAAGGAAAACCAATATATGTATATTTGCCAACCACCTCGCTTAATAACAATTATACAATAAAAGCAACGGAATGGAAAACTGCATTGAAAACCGCCCAACAATGGTGTAACGGTATAATAATACATGATATAAACAACAATCTACCTGACACGAATACAGCAATATGGCAAGAAAGTTTAAAATTCATAAAAGAAATGAAGAATACAGTAGATTAAACTTACGTTTTTTGAGGACTAGTCTGCGTAAAATCAAATCGATACCTTGATATATCAGGCTATATTTGCACTATTAGGATATCCAATCAATAAACTGCAATACCAAATTTAATACAAAATGAAAATGAAACTATTGAAAAGCAAAATTCTGCGAGATGCATCACGAATAAAATCTTTACCGATATGCATCTTTATGTTCTTTTTCCTTTTTACTCCCTTTGTTTATTCCCAGAGTAGAAAGCAAATAACAGGAAGCGTACAAGATGTTCAGGGAAACCCTCTTATTGGAGTTAGTATCTTGGAAACCGGAACATCAAATGGGACCATCACAGATATGAATGGTACCTACTCTCTCAATATAAGTTCCACAAATGCAACACTAAGATTCTCATATATTGGCTATGAAGAACAACTAATTAAAATACAAGGTCGAAATGTCATCAATGTAAAGATGAATGAAGAAACTAGTAATTTAGATGAAGTCGTAGTGGTTGGCTATGGGGTACAACGAAAGTCCGACTTAACCGGAGCTATATCTTCCATTAATGCAGCTGAGACTTTAAAAAAAATGCCTGCGGCCCAAGTAGCCGATTTGCTCCAAGGACGCATTGCCGGGCTTAGTATTGTAAACTCATCCGGAGCAGCAGGTGCTGCCCCTACGCTACGTGTCCGCGGTGTAAACTCCATAAAAGCAGACGGTGGCCCACTAGTCGTTATCGATGGTTTTCCTGGTGGTAACCTCAGTGCCATAAATCCCGCTGATATAAAATCTATTGAAGTACTAAAAGATGCCTCATCAACAGCAATATATGGTTCAAGAGGAGCCAACGGTGTCATCTTGATTACAACAAAGTCTCCTAAAGAGGGCAAATTATCAGTAGACTACAATGGTTATATTGTTGCCGGAACACCAGCCGACAAACCTTCCATCATGCCCGTAAATGAGTTCGCCCGTATGGCCAATGATTGGAATCAGGCATATTATGGTAAAGACCTATATACAGAAAGACAAATCACTAATTTCACCAATGGATATGATACTTATGATTATATGGGAAATATCATCAATGATTACGCCATCAGCCATTCTCATGACATCAGCATCAAAGGAGGAAATGATAAAATGAGCTTCTTATTTTCCACTCAATATATTCATAATAAAGGAATTGCCGGCCATTCCACAAATGACAGATGGAACTATCGTTTAAAAGTGGATGCTAATATCACTAAAAAACTAAAATTTGGAGCTAATTTTTATGGAATGATTAATAGTGCTGCAGGAAATAACTTCTCCGGACAATACAGTCTACTCACTTTGGCACAACAATTTCCGCAAACTGTACTTCCGTATGATAAAGAAGGAAACCTCACCCAAGGAACTATCGACAATACCGGTATTTACAATCCAATAGGTTTCATTGATGAACAAAAAAGGAATAACAACGAGGATATGACTTTTAATAACTGGTTACAGGCATATATCAGTTATGAAATTATTCCCGGATTAACATTCAGAAATGAACAGCAAATAAATATAGGAAACCGTTTTTATGGAACCACAAGCAGCAAACAAAGTATGAATGGATTCCTAAAAGGAAAATCATTAGCTACATATTATGATGCAAATTCATGGGGGTGGCGCATGACAAATACACTTAACTATACAAAGGAACTAAACAAGAATAATCGTATCAACGCTACTATTGGTGTAGAAGAAAGCCTATCACGTTCATACATCATGAGGCAGACTGCAGAAGGATTAACTTCCGAAAGCATCGGCTGGAAAAATATGATGTTGGCAGAAACCAGCAAACTAGAAGACAATGAGGTTAGCAAGACAACAGCCATATCATATTTCGGACGAATCAACTATGTCTTAATGAACCGCTATATGGCCACAGTAACATTCAGAAGAGACGGTTCTTCCTTGTTGTCTTACGACCATAGATGGGATAACTTTCCTTCTTTCAGTCTGGCTTGGAATCTAAAAGAAGAATCATTCCTTAAAAATATTAATTCTTTAGACCAATTGAAACTAAGATACGGATACGGAGTTTCCGGAAATCAGGCAGTAGCAGCTTATTCGGCATATACACAATATGATGCAACAATAGGGAATGGCCAAATAGCTTATACGCTTGTCCCAGGTAATCCTATATTAAAATGGGAAAAAACACATCAACACAACTATGGGGTTGATGCAGCTTTTCTAAATGGCAGAATTTCATTCACATTCGATTATTACGACAAAAAAACAAAAGATGCCATTAATACTGTAGTTCTCCCGGCAGATACAGGTTTATCATCCGGACTAAGAAATGCTGCTGAAATCAGCAACAAGGGGTTTGAAATTACTTTGGGAATTACTCCGATTACAGCAAAAGACTTCTATTGGAAAGCAGACATTTCATTGGCTCATAATAAAGCTAAAATTGAAAAATTAGGAGATATAGATTCGGATTTCATGGAAATAGGCACAGGATGGGGAAATTCATTCTATCGTTACTTTGTAGGAGAACCGATCGGTGCAATCTACGGCCTTCAATCCACGGGAGTGTGGAGTACCGAAGAGTATAATAACCCTGATATTAAAAAACCAACTTCTCCTACAGTAAGACCCGGCTCTTACAAATATGTCGATCAAAACGATAGTGGAACTATAGATGCAGATGATTATGTCATTATCGGTAACGGGCAACCCAAATTCAATTGGGGAATGAATAATTCATTTACCTATAAAAACTTTGACTTAAATATTTTCTTAATCGGTTTTCATGGATTTGATATTTACAATTACCCAAGAGCCAGACTTACAAGTTCCTTATCTCCATTCCCCGAATTAGCCGAACGCTGGATTGCAGGCAAAAATGAGAATGCAATTATAGCCGGATTCGGTAAGGACCGGGACGCTATAACAAGCCCTGAAACGGTAGCATCATCTACATTTGTAGAAAAAGGAGATTTTGTAAAATTGAAAAGCATTACTTTAGGTTATAATTTCTCCAAAGGTTTATTATCAAAAATAAATCTAAGTGCAGCGAGAGTATATTTTTCGATAAAGAATGTTTGTACAATCACTAAATATTCCGGAAACGATCCTGAATTGTCAATAAGTAACCCTCTACGCCCCGGACTTGATATGGGAACTTATCCCAGTCAAAGAGAATATCTACTTGGCTTAAATGTTTCATTCTAAATACAAGAATACAATGAAAAAATATATATTCATACTTCTGACAAGTTTTTCTTTAGCTTCTTGCGTAGACTTATTGCAAGAACCGCAAAGCAAATTAACGCCTGCCACCATCGAGTTGACAGAACAAACTCTTGAAAGCATGACCAATGGGCTTTACAAAGATTTATGGGGAGAAAATTTCGGCTTTAACTGCCGGTTGGCATCACTCGCATTGGCTGGTGACGATATGACTTCAGGTGCTTTGGACAAAGTCAGGAATGTTTTGGACGATCAACTAAAAGTTCCAATAGATAATGCAGATGTGCTAAATTTATGGAAATATTTTTATCAAACAATATACTCTGCAAATAATATAATATATCTAATCAATGAAAACGAAAATCTCGACACCCAAATAAGTAATAAGTATTTAGGAGAAGCCTATTTCTTCAGAGCCTTATCCTATTTCTATATCGTAAGATATTGGGGAGATGCTCCTGCTATTACAGACCCTAACTCAAGTACAGACATAGATGGGAGTAGTAATATGCCACGTAAACCGGTGAAAGACATCTATGAAAGAATAATTCTTCCTGATTTAAGTAATGCAATCAACCTGCTACCATTACAAAGCCGTGACAATAACAATCAGGCTCCAACCACCTGGGCTGCCAAGACTTTGCTTAGTGACGTATATATAACCATGGCTGGATGGCCATTAAAAGAAGAGAATTATTATGCAGAAGCTGCTAAAACTGCAAAAGATATCATAGAAAATGGACCTTACGATCTGGTCGGTGAATATAAAGATCTTTGGATGAACACTAAAAAGACGGATAAAACTGAACATATATTCGCACTACAGCATTCACTATCTTATTTACCAAGCCAATATGGCATATCCTATCTTGGAAAAGAAGAAAATGGCTGGTATGACTATGTAGGTGATCCTGTATTCTTCAAAAACTTCCCTAATGACAAAAGAAAAGAATTCTGCTATATTACATCAACCGTGGATACTAAAGGAAATCGGATTGACTGGGAAGACTTTGATATAGGCGCACCTTTTATCCGGAAATACAGGAACTATGGAGGCTGTGGAACATACGGTATTGATGGAAACACCTCTACACGTAGTTCACTTTCAGAAGGTCTCACTCCTATTTACAGATTTGCAGACGTATTGCTAATTTATGCCGAAGCCAGCAATAAAGCAGAGGGTTCCCCCAACACTCTTGCATATAAATGTTTAAATAGAGTCAGAGACAGGGCATTTGGAGATCAAAGTCATCAATATGCAGGTTTAACACCAGAAAAATTTGCAGATGCGGTATTCGATGAATTTGGCTGGGAAAATGTATTTGAATTCAAAAGATGGTTCCAATTGGTAAGAACAGAAAAAGTAGACGAGGCTATAGGCAAGAATGCAGCAATTGGAGCGAGATTAAACGCTAATAAAGAGAATTATCTTTTCCCGATACCTGTAAGACAATGCGAACTCAGAGGTTGGAAAAACAACCCTGGCTATTAAGTAATTTATCACAAAATCAAGAACTATATGAAAACATCAGAGATTAAATGGTTGACCATGTTACTATTCACTACCATGCTGTTCATTACTGCATGTAGTGACGACACCATTCGTCCTCCTTATTTAGAAGAGGAAATTGAACCTACTCCGGAAACAAAAGAATTTGTTGTTTACGATGCGATGAGTTATAAGAATAAACCGGATCTTACATCGGATATGATCTCTAACATACGCTTAATTTATGAAGCTTTCTTGTTAACTAATGAAGAGATTGATATGGATAAAGTTGCTACTCAAATCAGTATCACAAAAACATCCAACTATCAAACTGTCAGCACTGATATTGAAGCTTGGTATTCAAACAAGACCGATGAAGAAATTAAAACCGGATTGAAAACCGTATTTGACGCTTTTAAAAAAGAAATTCCCAGTTGTACTGTCGGTAATTATGGTATACCTGTGAGCGATTTAAACGTTTTCAGATATAATAGAACTGAACCAGAAGAAGAGATTATTAAATTATGGAAGAAAAAGAGCGAAAGAAGGCTCTCTGCCGGTGAAGTTTCAGATGTTCTTTATCCCTCATTATATATAATGACTCCGGACGTAGATCAGTGGCTGAAAGATTTAAAAACGACAGTAGAATATATCAAAGAAAAATTTCCTGATAAAAAGATTATCGGATATATCTGGCCGCAATATTATAATCTCAAAAATAATCCTGACTATATGAAATTCATTCCTGCTGAAAAATGGGATAAGATACTGGAAGGATGTTATACATATTTAGATGGAGCAGTGATATGGTCGAATGGAAAAGGTGAAGATGGTGAAACTGACGTTGCGTGGAATGACACAAAAGTCCAGGCAATGTATAGTGCTACAAAAACATTTATCGAACGGCACAAAGCTAACATAAAATTAGACAAGCCGATAGGCGGTGGCGATGATGGCGGATCAGAGCCTACAGAATTCTATGTATATGGTTCATTAAATTTCCAGAATACTCCTTCAAATCTATTAAGCTATGGTATACAACCCATATCAGTAATCAGTGAAGCTAATGTTTCCGAAACAGAAAAGCAAGGCAGTGTATATCCTCCTGTCATCGACAAGATCAAGAATTTAGCAACTGATGCTACACATCCAGTTTGTATATCTATCAGTACATGGCATGCGGACCGTTCTACAGATAATAGTGCAATGATGTCACGTTTCCAAACTGTATATAGCACATTCAAAGATAACAACTCAAAAGTAACAATCGGGTATCGTGGCGTTGGTCCCACAAGCCTCACCTCTCTCAGAGTCACCAACTATACTCAATCTGATTTTCAAAGAAATGACTCATGGCAGAGATACGCGGTAGAACCCATGAGAGGAATCAGGGAATATGCGGATGTATTATATCCTGAAGTTACAATCATCAATGACGATTTGGATACCTGGAAACAAGATTGCTCCGCAGTTCTGGAAGAAGCTAAATGGAATAATCCAAACAAGAAAATATTCGCCTGTATCATGACTAATTATTTCAACAAGACAGGAACTATACCAGAAGACTATGAAGCTTTTGCCGATGCATACAAGCCAATCAAGGAAGCTACCTGGTTGAATGCTCTTGAATATTTGTACCGAAGATGTGATGGTATTGTCATTATCGGTAATTGCCAAAAAAATGACCCTATTGAATATAGTGAAGACTTAGGTCTCATGAAGGCTACAAAAACTTTCTATGAAAATCATAAAAATATTATCGACAAGACATTACCCGAAGAAGAAAAGCCTACTACTGATAACCTAATTACAAATGGCGGATTTGAAGATAGTATAGAACCATCCTCCACATTGCCTGTCGTACATACGAATAGTCTTGTCCGCCCCCTAAGGCTTAGTGGTTTCTTTGATACTACAGCACAAAAAACATTTCCTACTGTAGATGGCACCGTTACTGTTCCTGATAATGTCTGGTTCCATAGATGCAACAACAATTCATGGTTCTGGTTTACCTATATTGATGATATGTCCATTGCCTATACAGGTGGTGGAACTCCAATCTCACATTCTGGTAATAAATCCGTAGTCATTTATATAGCAGCCAATGCGGATGCTGCCAAATACAGTAGTCATGCCAATAATTTAGAACACCTCCAGGGAGTTGCACAACGTTTATCCCTAGACGATAGCAAAAAATACAAACTACAATTTTTCTATTATCGTCCAAATCTTGTTTGGGGTACAACAGATGTTGCTGCAAATATAAACCATGCAGAAAAAATAGTCGTGGGAATTGTGTCCTCAACAGAAGCAAACGTAAATACAGACTATACATATGAAGAAGTTATCACGTTAGAGAAAACAGAAGGTTGGAAAGAATATAATATTACTTTTGATCTTCCCGATATCATCCAGAAAAATCCAGGTAAGAGTTTTGAAAAATGTGCCATATTTTTCAACATAGTACCTGAGATAGACAGTGCACAAAAAACACTGAAAACATTAGTTAATCTGGATGACATCAGTTTAACAGAGACGAAATAACAGAACATTCTTTAATTACAGTTTAATATAAATGGAATCTTAATTTATTTATATTAAACTGTAATATTGTTCATCTTATCCGACAAAAACATGAATAAAATTCTTCTAATATTATTTTTCATTGGAAACATATTAAATACTACCATCATACGTGGGCAGAATACTTGTCCTCTAATTCCATATCCACAAAGCAGTAGCAGGATAAATGAAACATTCCAACTATCAAGCAGATGTGTTATTGTATATACCGAAGAGTTTGAATCCCAAGCTTACCTTTTACAGAAAGAGCTTCTCCGATATACTTCAATCGCTGTAAGTACACTTCCTGATAAAGCAACTCTAGATTCAAATATTGTATACAATGTTATTAAACTTAAGAAAGACTATAAATTCAAATCAGAAGGATATTCTTTAAAAATGCACACCAAAGACATAACTATTACTGCTGGACAACCAAGCGGAATGATAAATGGTGTCATGTCTTTAGTTCAATTAACCAGATTATCCACGTTACAAAACACCCTTGTACCTATCGAATGCTGGGAAATAGAGGACAGCCCTTTATATGCCTGGAGAGGTTTTATGTTAGATGAAGCCCGTCATTTCTGGGGAATGAAAAAAGTAAAACAGATTTTAAACTGGATGGCCCTTTATAAACTAAATAGGTTCCATTGGCATCTAACCGACTCCCAAGGTTGGAGAATAGAAATAAAAAAATATCCCAAACTAGCTCTCATTGGAGGAATCGGCAATTATGGAGAAGAATACACTCCTGCTCAATTCTACACACAAGAAGAAATAAAAGAAATCGTAACTTATGCTCTAGAACGAAACATCCACATTATACCTGAAATCGATATGCCGGGACATGCATCTGCTGCTTCTAAAGCATATCCAGAATTTAGCGGTGGCGGTTCTCCTAAATATCCTGGATATACCTTTAACCCCGGGAAAGATTCCGTATACACTTATTTAACGGACATCCTAAAAGAAGTAGATGCGCTGTTCCCCTCGCAAGTAATCCACCTTGGAGGAGATGAAGTACATTATGGCAATCAGGATTGGAATACTAACAAGGATATCCAAGACTTGATGAAACATGAAAAAATGAAGAATTTAAAAGACGTAGAAAATTACTTTTTCCAAAGGATGGCTGATTCTCTTCTGCTTATTCATAACAAAGTTGCAGCTTGGGACGAAGTAGCTGATTCCCAATTATCTCCTGAACATACCATCGTATTTTTCTGGAGACAGAATAGACCTGAACAACTCCAGAAATCATTAGATAGAAAATTTAATATTGTATTATGTCCACGATTACCAATGTATCTTGATTATGCACAAGACACTTTACAAGTACATGGAGTTGACTGGAGAAAATTTTCATGCAACTCTTATCAAAAAGTATATTCTTTCAGTCCACAAGATATACCAGTCAAATATCCTAAAAATTGTAACATACTAGGAATACAAGCTAATCTATGGACAGAGCGTATTGAAACAGAGGACAGACTCGATTATATGCTATTTCCTCGGATAGCAGCACTAGCAGAAAATGCATGGACAAAGGAAATGAATAAGAATATCAATTCTTTCAATATACGTCTAAAAAAACAATTTGATTTATATAAGAAAGATCATATCTACTATTCAGATCCTTTTACCCCTAAAGAGACCGGAGAACCAGTTAGATAAAATCAACAATCAAAAAAATGAGCAGAGTTAATATTTACACGTTTCTATTTTGTACGACATTCCTTGCAATAGGATGTTATGCTCAACAGGCATCTTATCCCAAATCAAAGATATTACAAAAAAACTTTTCCAGCAATCTTAAAGATCAATTAAGAGAACTAGAAAAAGATTCTTTCGTACAATATTTAAACGAATGCCGGGAAGAATGGAAGAACAATCCCTACAGACCAATCTATCACTTTTCTAGTCCAGAAAGTATTTTACACGATCCTAACGGTTTATGCTATTGGCAGGGGAATTGGCATTTATTTTATCAATATTTGCCCTCTAAAGATTTTAGACAACACTGGGGACATGCGGTCAGTCATGATTTAATTCACTGGAAAGATCTGCCCATAGCTTTATATCCCAGCCCGGAAAACATGTGTTATTCCGGTGCCACCCTAGCCGAAAAAGACAAAGTCATAGCTATGTATTATGGAGTTGACTTAGGAGATATTGTGGCTACATCCAGCGATCCGTTATTACTAAACTGGAAAAAGGTAGCAACACCGGCCATTCCAAGAGTAAAATCAGGAGAGACTCTGCCATACTATGTGTTTGACCCTGCCATTTGGAAAGAAGATAGCATATACTATGCCGTGACGGGAGGACGGACAAATACAGGTCCCGGTAACAAAGCGATGCGATCAACTTCTCTTTTTTCTTCACAAGACTTAAAAATCTGGAAATACGAACATAACTTCATGAAAAATGAATGTTTCTTACCACCAGGAGAGGATGCTTCATGTCCATACTTTTGGCCAATAGGAAACAGATATATCTTTTTATTTTTTAGCCACACAACCGGTAGCCAGTATTTATTAGGAGACTACAATAAAGAAGAACATTGTTTTTATCCAACATTTCACGGACGTTTTAACTTCATGTCTTTTCTCCCCGGAGGAGTACATGCTCCAAGCGCAACAAGTGATGGCGAAGGAGGAGTCATAGTTATACATAACATGCATACAGGCAAAAAATCTCCCGGCTGGAGAGGTATTACAACACTTCCGAGAAAACTCACATTAGACAAATGTGACACAATCAACATACAACCTTATGGAGATTATAAATCACTCCGCACCCACCATCAACATATAGATAAGACCCATCTACCGGCAAACAAAGAAATCATAATCGATAACATACAGGGAAATGCACTTGAAATCAAAGCTGAGATCAATATAAAATCTTCGCCAATGATAGAAATGAATGTTCTACGTTCACCTGATAAAGAAGAATTTACTTCTATCAAATTTTTCAAAGATAGAGGGGTTGACTTAGTCAGAACAAATCCTGCACTGAAAAATCAAAGATGGAGTTTGATTTCACTTGAAACCGCCCACTCTTCTATACTTCCGGATGTAATATCCAGAGCACCAGAACTCGCTCCTGTATATCTTAAGCCGAACGAAACGCTTAAGTTACATATATTTATAGACAAAAGTATTATTGAAATCTTTGTTAATGACAAACAAGTAGTAACAACCCGAGTTTATCCAGGCAAAAAAGAAAGTGTAGGGATTTCTCTAAAATCACAGGGAAGAGATGCTACTCTTATTAGTATGGATGTCTGGCAGATGAAAAGCATATACAAAGAGTTACAGAATGATTTTATAAAATAATACTTGATAAGAATACGTTTTTTGAATATGATTTTTCGCTTTTTCATCAATCCATAAACCAAAGAAAGCATACTTTTGCTTTAAATAATTACTCAATAGAACACAGTTACTATGAAAAATAAGAACCTATCAAACGAAAAAAAGACCTACTACATCTCAATAGCCATTCTAGCCGGAATGTTCTTTATTTTTGGATTTGTATCCTGGGTCAACTCCATACTCATTCCTTATTTCCGTATATCCTGCGAACTTACACATTTCGAATCCTACTTTGTAGCATTTGCTTTCTACATTGCCTATTTTGTGATGGCTGTTCCGTCAGGGATACTATTAAAGAAAGTAGGCTTCAAACGAGGAATCATGTATGGCTTTATGTTAACTGCATTAGGAGCCTTCATATTTGTTCCAGCCGCTTTAGCTCGACAATTCGAAATTTTCCTGATCGGTTTGTTCTCCATAGGAACAGGTCTGGCAATCCTGCAAACGGCAGCTAATCCGTACGTAACCATTATTGGTCCGATTGACAGTGCTGCCCGTCGTATCAGTATCATGGGTATATGTAACAAGTTTGCCGGAATTATCTCTCCTCTCATTTTCGCTGCATTGATTCTAAAAGCTGATGACAGCGAACTTTTTGCCCTGATAGAATCAGGTACACTGGATACAATGACCCAAAGTGTTATGCTTGACGAACTGATACAACGTGTCATCGTTCCGTATACGATACTAGGAATACTACTTTTATTAGCAGGCATCGTCATTCGATATTCTGTCTTACCCGAAATTAATACGGATGAACAAAATGCGACAGACGACAAAGAAAGCAGTCATAGTAATCAGAAAAACATTTTTGGTTTTCCATACCTTATTTTAGGTGCATTGGCTATTTTCTTTCACGTAGGAACACAAGTGATAGCCATTGATACCATCATCAATTATGCTAATTCCATGGGTATGGATCTATTGGAGGCAAAAGCATTTCCCTCATATACTCTGGCATGTACGATGATCGGTTATATATTGGGAATCATCGTAATTCCTAAATATATCTCACAGAAAAATGCACTGATTATATGTACAGTACTAGGACTATTCCTTTCATTCGGAGTTGTATTTGCCGACTTCAATGTAACCCTTTTCGGCCATCAAGCCAATGCCTCCATCTTTTTTCTCAATGCATTAGGTTTTCCAAATGCACTGATTTATGCAGGTATCTGGCCGTTATCCATTCATGGTCTGGGAAAGTTTACCAAAACAGGTTCCTCACTGTTAATCATGGGACTCTGCGGAAATGCAATCCTTCCGTTAGTTTATGGTCACTTTGCTGAAATATACGATTTACGTATCGGCTATTGGGTATTAATCCCCTGCTTCCTTTATCTTGTATTCTTTGCTGTCAAAGGACACAAAATCACTTCATGGAGATAAAAAACAAATGAATAAACCTCAAACAATATAAAATGAAGAGACTAATCATTCTAAACGGACAACTCATCTTTCCTGATCGCATAGATACGGGCAAGGCATTGATTTGCAAAAACGGAAAGATCGAACAAATCCTTGCCGACAAAATGCTTGAGATAAACCCGGACGACCAAATAATAGATGCCAAACAACAATATGTATCTCCTGGTTTTATCGATATGCATGTTCATGGAGGTGGCGGACATGATTTCATGGACGGAACAGTAGAGGCATTTCTAAGAATAGCGGAAGTTCATGCGAAGTATGGAACAACAGCTATGGTGCCTACAACTCTGACCTGCACCGATGAAGAGTTAATGAATACTTTTACTATTTATAAAAAAGCGAAAGTTCTGAATAATAAAGGTGCTAAATTTATAGGTCTACATCTTGAAGGTCCTTATTTTTCACCTTCCCAGTGTGGGGCACAAGACCCTAATTATCTTAAAAAACCATGTCCGAAAGAATATAACCATTTTATAAATATCTCACAGGATATTGTACGCTGGAGCATCGCGCCAGAATTGGAAGGAGCTATCGAAATGGGGGAAGAGTTGCAAAGACAGCATATCCTCCCTTCCATTGCACATACTGACGCAACCTATGAAGAGGTGGAAAAAGCAAACAAAGCCGGATATACTCATATAACTCACTTATATTCGGCCATGTCATCCGTAACACGCAGAGATGCTTTTCGACATGCAGGAGTAGTGGAAGCTGCCTATTTGATTGATGATATAACAGTTGAAATCATCGCTGACGGTATACATCTCCCCAAGCCGCTCCTTCAATTTGTTTATAAATTCAAAGGACCTGACAAAACCGCACTCTGTACCGATGCTATGCGAGGCGCTGGAATGCCAGATGGAGAGTCCATTCTAGGAAGCCTGACTAACGGACAAAAAGTTATTATTGAAGATGGCGTTGCAAAAATGCCGGATCGTTCTGCTTTTGCAGGTAGTGTAGCCACCACTGACCGTTTAGTTAGAACCATGGTACAATTAGCTGGCATTCCCCTCACTGATGCTATCCGCATGATGACACTCACCCCTGCCCGCATTTTACACATTGACTCATCAAAAGGTTCTCTTGAAGCAGGTAAAGATGCTGACATTATCATTTTCGACAATCAAATCAATGTTATTAACACAATATCAGAAGGCCATGTTATCTATAGTAAATGAATCTGAAACCAAAGTATTTCAACAAGAGCTATTAACCATTAAAATTTATCCCACTCTCCAACAAATGGGCAATGAAGCCGCAAAGGAAGTAGCTGACAGAATCTGCAAGCTCTTGGAAGAAAAGGCTGAAATCAATATGATCTTTGCCGCCGCTCCCTCACAAAACGAATTTTTAAATCATCTAATCCATGATAAGCGAATAGATTGGACCAGAATCAACGCCTTCCATATGGATGAATACATAGGTATTCATCCAGACGCACCACAAAGTTTCGGGCATTTCCTCCGTATTCGTATCTTTGACAAAGTTCCTTTCAAAAAGGTGAACTACCTGAATGGACGCGCAGAGAGTCTTGAAGAGGAATGCAAACGATATGCCGATCTGCTTACTAAATATCCAGTAGACATTGTTTGCCTGGGTATCGGAGAAAACGGACATATTGCTTTCAATGATCCGGATGTAGCTGATTTCAATGATCCCAAACTGGTGAAAATCGTAAAACTTGATCCGGTATGCCGCCAACAGCAAGTTAACGAAAAATGCTTCGAAAGACTAGATTTAGTACCTAAAGAAGCTTTGACACTAACAATACCTGCTTTGCTAAAAGCCGAATGGATGTTTTGTATTGTCCCTTTCAAGAATAAAGCCCACGCAGTATATCGGGCCATTTATGGTGAAATTTCAGAAAAATGTCCGGCAAGCATATTGCGAAGAAAAGAAAAATCTTCGTTATATTTGGACACTGAAAGTGCAGAACAGATAAATTTATAACCAATCATGAAAAACAGAATCGCTTTTTTCTTTATATTACTGATGATCAGTGTCGGTATATACGCACAAAAAATAATGAAAATAGGAATCATCGGTTTGGATACTTCCCATTCTACCGCTTTTACAGAATTGATCAATAGCGGCTCCGATGAAACTTTTTCTCAAGGATTCCGGGTAGTAGCCGCTTATCCGTATGGTTCTAAAACAATTCAATCCAGCTACGAACGTATTCCCGGATACATTGAAAAAGTAAAGACGCAAGGAGTAGAAATCGTCTCTTCCATAGCAGACTTATTGGATAAAGTGGATTGTGTACTTCTGGAAACGAATGACGGACGACTTCATCTGGAGCAGGCAATGGAGGTCTTCAAAGCTGGTAAGATCTGCTACATAGACAAGCCTATCGGAGCTACATTAGGAGATGCTATTGCTATCTATGAGATGGCGGAGAAATACAACATACCGATCTTCTCATCCTCTGCTTTACGATTTACTCCTCAAAATCAAAAACTGCGGAATAATGAACTAGGTAAAATCCTAGGAGCTGACTGCTATTCTCCGCATAAAGTGGAACCCACTCATCCGGATTTCGGTTTCTATGGAATCCATGGGGTTGAAACTTTGTACACAGCCATGGGTACAGGATGCGAGTCTGTCAACCGCATGTCTTCCGACAGAGGAGATGTTGTAGTAGGACGTTGGAAGGATGGAAGAATCGGCATATTCCGGGGAATCACTAAAGGACCGCAAATTTATGGCGGGACAGCCTTTACCTCCAAAGGAGCAATAACCGTAGGAGGATATCAGGGCTATAAAGTACTTCTTGAACAAATCCTAACATTCTTCCGAACCGGAGTTGCACCTGTTTCAAAAGAAGAAACAATTGAAATATTCACTTTTATGCAAGCTTCTAATATGAGTAAAGAACAAAATGGCAAGATTGTCACACTAGAAGAAGCTTACCAGAAAGGCTGGAAAGATGCACAGAAATTGATCAAGGCTTGTAATAAGAAATAAAAGAATGAAATTTATATACAATAACATCGGATTTTTAGTGCTTTCATTGGTGGTAGCTTCATGCTCTTTATCTAAAAGGCAGACTGCCAATGAGGCAAACGGTTCTCATAAAATAAAACTGATCGTTCTCGATCCGGGACATTTCCACGCCAGTTTACTCCAGAAAGATACGCTGACAGATGTCAACGATACAATTCACGTATATGCTCCCGAAGGGACAGGCTTTAACCAATATATGGAAAGTATCAACTCTTACAACCAACGTACAGAGGCCCCCACCTCATGGGTAAGCCAGGTGTATACAGGAGATGATTATCTTTCCCAAATGCTCGCCGGACAGAAAGGAGATGTTGTTGTTTTGGCAGGAAACAATCAAAAAAAGGCACAATATATAATACAATCTATCAAAGCAGGATATAACGTTCTCTCTGATAAACCTTTAGCAATCAACCAAAAGGATTTCAACTTGCTGGTTGAAGCTTATCGGCTGGCAAAAGAAAAAAAACTTCTTTTATATGACCTGATGACAGAGCGATATGATATTCTCAACATTATAGAAAAAGAACTATTACAAAAAAAGGAACTGTTCGGTGAACTGCAGCAAGGTTCACCGGAGAGTCCTTCTATCACCATGGAAAGTGTTCATCATTTCTTCAAGAACGTATCCGGCAAACCGTTGATCAGACCTGCTTGGTATTACGATACAGCACAACAAGGTGAAGGTATTGCTGATGTAACGACTCACCTTATCGATCTGGTGCAATGGCAGTGCTTTTCGGATGAAACGATCCGCTACCAGTCGGATGTAAAAGTAACAAACGCCACACACTGGCCTACTTCAATCACATTGCCAGAGTTCAGCCAATCAACTCAAATAGATTCTTTTCCTCCTTTTCTTGACAAATACGTAAAGAATAACATATTGGAAGTATTGGCAAACGGAACATTGAATTTTACGATTAAAGGAATTCATATAGGAATAAAAGTCATTTGGAATTATGCTCCACCAACTAATGGAGGAGACACCTTCACTTCCATCAAGAAAGGTACTAAGGCCACATTAAAAACAGTTCAAAATAAAAAGAACGGATTTACAAAAGAACTCTACATTCAAAAAGAACAGAACACTGACAGTGCCACATTCAGGATTCAGTTACAAAAAACCATTGAAGAATTACGAGACACTTATCCGTTCTTATCTGTAAAAGAAGAAAACAACGAACTTTATCTGATTGATATTCCACAAGAACACAGATCAAACCATGAAGCTCATTTCAGTAAAGTAGCCAAGACATTCTTGCATTATCTTCAATACAAAGATATGCCAGAATGGGAAAATGAAAATATAATCTCTAAATATTATATCACTACCACTGCGGTAGAAATGGCAAAATTGGAGAATAATTGAAAGGCTCAATAAGGTGTTAGAAACAAGATACAAATATTATAATAATGAATCCATGTTTCATGGATTCATTCCTCATATCATGGGGACACGCTTTGACATCCTGATCATTCATTCCGATTTCACCTTATTAAATCGAATATGGGCAGTTATTATAAACGAAATAGAACACTTAGATAAAATACTGAACCGTTTTGATTCGAAAAGTGAAGTAAGCAGACTGAACAGCTTGAAATCTCAAAGCCCTATCCCTATCAGCACAGAATTAGAAGAAATTCTTCAACTCTGCCAATATTACTATGAGCGTACTTTCCATCTCTTCGACATTACGATGAAAGATTTCTCCCTAATAAAATTCGGCAACCGGCATATTTTCTTACCTGTACTCGGACCTACACTCGACTTCGGAGGTTTTGCCAAAGGGTATGCTTTGAAGAAAATCAAAGAACTCATAGAACAAGAAAACGTCAACCATGCATTTGTCAATTTCGGTAATAGCTCCATTCTGGGCATGGGACATCATCCTTATGGAGACAGTTGGAAAGTGAGTTTTCTGAATCCGTATAATCAGTCTCTTTTAAACGAGTTCAACCTTCAAAATACAGCATTATCCACTTCCGGTAATACGCTGCAATATACCGGACACATTATGAATCCGCTTACGGGTTTATTTAATGAACAACGAAAAGCAAGCTCTATCATATCTACAGATCCGTTAGAGGCTGAAATTCTAAGTACCGTATGGATGATTGCGAATAAAGAACAACAACAATTACTCACAGAGAATTTTAAAAATATACAAGCAACCCTATATGATTTATAACATGAAAGACAATAAAAAAGAAGGAGTAGACTTAGGGCTCAGACAATTTATAAAAAGTCTGGGATATGTTGCCGGAGGAACCGCTTTATTAGCTACCACTCCCTGGCTTACCTCTTGTACCCCCGAAAAATTGAAAGAGATTAAACATGAAAAAGCACGGATTGCTTTAATTGGCACAGGTTCCAGAGGGCAATACCACATCCATAACCTCAAGGAAATACCTCATGCACAAATTGTAGCCGTGTGTGACAATTATGCTCCCAATCTTCAGCAAGCATTGGAGCTTTGCCCGGATGCCAAATCCTATACAGATTACCGTAAGTTACTGGAATCGAAAGACATCGATGGAGTCATCATATCCACACCACTAAACTGGCACGCACCTATTGTGTTGGACGCATTAGCTGCCGGCAAACATGTCTTCTGTGAAAAAGCAATGGCACGCACCCTTGACGAGTGCAAGGCTATCTATGACACTTACAACCAGTCTGAAAAAGTACTCTACTTTTGTATGCAACGAATGTATGACGAGAAGTATATCAAAGGGATGCAAATGATTCATTCCGGACTGATCGGAGATGTGGTAGGAATGCGCTGTCATTGGTTCAGAAATGCAGACTGGCGTCGTCCTGTTCCTTCACCGGAATTGGAGCGCAAAATCAATTGGAGATTATATAAAGACAGTTCGGGCGGACTAATGACTGAACTAGCTTGCCATCAATTAGAAGTATGTAACTGGGCAGCTAAAAGAATGCCGGTAAGTATCATGGGGATGGGTGATATTGTTTACTGGAAAGACGGTCGTGAAGTATACGATAGTGTAAATGTGACTTACCGATATTCCGATGGAACCAAGATTGCCTATGAATCTTTGATTTCCAATAAGTTCAATGGTATGGAAGACCAGATTCTAGGTCACAAAGGTACAATGGAAATGGCTAAAGGTATTTATTACCTGGAAGAAGATCATTCTACTTCGGGTATCCGCCAATTAATCGATCAGGTAAAAGACAAAGTTTTTGCCGCCATCCCAACGGCAGGCCCCAGCTGGCGACCGGAAACGAAAATGGAATACACTCCACATTTCATCATTGACGGAGATATTCACGTTAACAGCGGATTAAGTATGATCGGAGCAGATAAAGACGGTTCAGATATCATTCTATCCTCTTTCTGCCAATCTTGTATCACTGGAGAGAAAGCACAGAATGTAGTAGAAGAGGCTTATTGTTCTACAGTCCTTTGCTTACTTGGGAATCAAGCAATGGATGAACAACGCCATATCCTCTTCCCCGACGAATATAAAATACCCTATATGAAATTCTAAACTATGAAAGATATTATTATCACCTCAAAAAAGTTGAAACAAGAAAGGAATATCTTTCTTCTAAGTTTCCTGCTTGCATTTATCATCAATGTAATCGCAATCATTATCTATTCCCGCCCATGGATTGAAATAATATCCCAAATCGGGTATGTCATCGTGATTAGTTTTTTCTTCTATCTTATCTTATGGATTCCCCGAGGAATCCTGATATTCTTGAGTCACCTTTTCCGAAGAAAAAAATAAGAGATTTACGTTTTTTGAAGGAGAATTGACGGAAAAGCTCATTCACATATTCTAATAACAACCTAATTTTGGAGAAAAATAGATACTATGACAACAAGAAGAGATTTTATCAAAAAAACAGTAGCAGGTACAGCTGCACTTTCATTAGGAAGCATACTTCCAGGATTCGGTTCAAGCCGTTATCAAGATATTCTGGGAGCTAACGAAAAAATACGTATCGGAGTCATTGGAGTGAATTCGAGAGGTAAGGCCCTGGCGCAAGGATTTGCCAAACTTCCAGATTGTGAAGTAACTTACATTTGTGATGTGGACTCAAGAGCATTAGAAAAATGTCAGGCTGCTATCCACAAAATAACCGGACGTACTCCCAAAGGAGAAAAAGACATTCGTAAGATGTTAGAGTCGAACGATTTTGAAGCAGTGGTGATTGCCACCCCTGACCATTGGCATGCCAAAGCAGCCATTATGGCTATGCAGGCCGGAAAGCATGTTTATCTGGAAAAACCGACCAGTCATAATCCGGCAGAAAATGAAATGCTGGTTCGAGCCGCTTTGAAATATAACCGGATTGTTCAAGTGGGTAACCAACGCCGCTCCTTTCCCAATGTAATTAAAGCTATGGAAGAAATAAAATCCGGTTCTATCGGAAAAGTGAGATATGCCAAATCTTGGTATGTCAATAATCGCCCTTCCATTGGAACAGGGAAAGTTGTTCCTGTACCTGATTATCTGGATTGGGATTTATGGCAAGGTCCTGCCCCACGTGTTGCAGATTTCAAAGATAATTTCATCCATTATAACTGGCATTGGTTCTGGAATTGGGGAACAGGTGAAGCACTCAACAATGGAACCCACTTTGTTGATATACTCCGCTGGGGATTGGGCGTAGATTATCCTACAAAGGTTGATTCTATCGGAGGTCGGTATCGTTTTCAAGACGACTGGCAAACTCCTGACACACAACTCATCACCTTCCAATTTGGCGACGAAGCATCTTTTTCATGGGAAGGACGTAGTTGTAATACGATGCCGGTAGACGGATATGGAGTAGGAACCGCATTTTATGGAGAAACCGGAACTCTCTTCATTGGCGGTGGCAATGAATATAAAATTGCAGATATAAAAGGTAAAACGATTAAAGAGGTAAAAAGTGATTTAAAATTTGAGACCGGCAATCTGTTGAATCCATCCGAAAAGCTGGATGCCTTCCACTTCCGAAACTGGTTTGATGCCATTCGTAAAGGAACAAAGTTAAATTCCGGAATTGTAGATGCCTGTATCAGTACCCAGTTAGTACAATTAGGTAACATTGCCCAACGTGTCGGACATTCATTACAGATTGATCCGGGAAGCGGACGAATTCTCAACGATTTGGAAGCCAATAAACTTTGGGGAAGAGAGTACGAAAAAGGTTGGGAAATACGGGTTTAAATCATGTACCCATTTCTCGTTTTTTCATCAGGTTATAATTTTACAGAAAGGCATGTCTTTGATAGGATATGCCTTTCTGTTTTCCTTCCGTAAAGCTGATTTATACCCTTTTAACACACGGAATATTCACCGTTTTTCATCGAAATCTCTTTTATTTTTGTATTTTTGCGTGCGTATGCGTTAAAATTATAGTATATACGAATTTTATGAGTGACGAAATCAACGAGATAACGGAAGAACATTCAGACTACAAACCGGCGGACGCGCGGGACGAAAGCGTAAAACATCAGTTAACAGGCATGTACCAGAATTGGTTTCTGGACTATGCTTCATATGTTATTCTGGAACGTGCCGTACCTCACATCAATGACGGTTTAAAGCCTGTGCAACGTCGTATCCTGCATTCTATGAAACGTCTGGATGACGGGCGGTATAACAAAGTGGCAAATATTGTGGGACACACCATGCAGTTCCACCCCCACGGTGATGCTTCTATCGGGGATGCCCTGGTACAGTTGGGACAAAAAGACCTGTTAATTGACTGTCAGGGTAACTGGGGTAATATCCTCACCGGAGACGGTGCGGCTGCTCCACGTTATATCGAGGCGCGTTTATCCAAGTTTGCGCTGGATGTTGTCTTCAATCCCAAAACTACCGAATGGAAATTGTCATACGACGGACGAAATAAGGAACCAGTCACTCTTCCTGTGAAATTCCCGTTATTACTGGCGCAGGGAGTGGAAGGTATCGCCGTTGGACTTTCTTCCAAGATATTGCCGCATAACTTCAACGAACTTTGTGATGCTTCCATCAGCTATCTGCGTGGGGAAGAATTCCAACTGTATCCCGATTTCCAGACAGGCGGCTCGATTGATGTAGCCAAATACAACGACGGAGAACGTGGCGGAGCAGTGAAAGTACGTGCCAAGATCAACAAGATTGATAACAAAACACTTGCAATCACAGAGATCCCTTATGGGAAAACCACTTCAACAGTGATCGACTCTATCCTGAAAGCTGTTGATAAAGGAAAAATCAAAATTCGCAAGGTAGACGATAACACAGCTGCCAACGTAGAAATATTAGTGCATCTGGCACCAGGTACATCATCGGACAAAACAATCGATGCATTGTACGCATTCACCGATTGCGAAGTAAGTATCTCACCCAACTGCTGCGTGATTGACGACAGCAAACCTCATTTCCTCACTGTCAGCAAAGTCTTGAAAAAGTCGGCAGACAACACGCTGGATTTGCTAAAGCAGGAACTGGAAATCAAGAAAAACGAAATACTGGAAGCGTTGCACTTTGCTTCGCTCGAAAAGATATTTATCGAAGAACGCATCTATAAGGACAAAGAGTTCGAACAATCCAAAGATATGGACGCAGCTTGTGCTCATATTGACGAACGCCTGACGCCTTATTATCCGAAATTTATCCGTGAAGTCACCAAAGAGGATATTCTCAAACTGATGGAAATCAAAATGGGACGTATTCTGAAATTCAATTCGGACAAAGCGGATGAACTGATTGCCAGGATGAAAGAAGAAGTGGCCGAGATTGATAATCATCTGGCTCACATCGTAGATTATACCGTCAACTGGTATCAGATGTTAAAAAACAAATACGGTAAGAACTTCCCGCGCCGTACGGAACTGCGTAACTTCGACACCATCGAAGCTGCCAAAGTAGTAGAAGCAAACGAGAAACTTTATATTAACCGCGAAGAAGGATTTATCGGAACAGCCTTGAAAAAAGACGAGTTCGTGGCATGTTGTTCGGATATCGATGATGTCATTATCTTCTTCCGCGACGGTAAGTATATCGTTACTCCTGTTGCCGACAAGAAATTCGTCGGCAAAAACGTTCTCTATGTCAATGTATTCAAGAAGAACGATAAACGTACGATCTACAATGTAGCCTACCGCGACGGAAAAGAAGGAACGACATACGTAAAACGTTTCGCCGTGACCTCTGTAGTTCGCGACCGCGAATATGATGTCACACAGGGAACTCCCGAATCACGGATTACCTATTTCAGCGCCAACCCGAATGGAGAAGCCGAAATCATCAAGGTGACACTGAAACCGAATCCACGTGTACGCCGTATCATTTTCGAGCATGACTTCAGTGAGGTCAGCATCAAGGGACGTCAGGCACGAGGCGTGATTCTTACCCGCTTGCCGGTACATAAGATATCCCTGAAACAAAAAGGAGGTTCCACGCTCGGTGGACGTAAAGTATGGTTTGACCGTGACATACTCCGCCTCAACTATGACGGACGAGGTGAATATCTGGGTGAATTCCAAAGCGACGACAGCATATTGATTGTTCTGAACAACGGTGATTTCTATACTACCAACTTCGACTTGAGCAACCACTATGAAGATAATGTAAGCATCGTGGAGAAGTTTGATCCTAACAAGATATGGACTGCCGCGCTTTACGATGCCGACCAACAGAATTATCCGTATCTGAAACGTTTCTGTTTTGAGGCCTCTAACCGTAAACAGAACTACTTGGGAGAAAATAAGAACAACCGTCTGATCCTGCTGACCGACGAGTACTATCCTCGTCTGGAAGTCATATTTGGCGGACACGACAATTTCCGTGATCCGTTGAATATCGATGCGGATGAATTCATTGCTGTCAAAGGTTTCAAAGCCAAGGGAAAACGTATCACTACCTATGCAGTGGAGACGATCAATGAGCTTGAACCAACTCGCTTCCCCGAACCCTCACAAGAACAACAGGAAGTTCCTGAAGAGGAGCCGGAAAATCTGGACCCGGACAGCGGCAAGAGCGAAGGCGACATTATTGATGAAATCACCGGGCAGATGAAATTATTCTGATGAAGAAAAAACTAATATACCTGGGGCTGACAGGTTGCATCCTGTTCGCCCTTTGCACAAGATTACAAGCGCAGATCGACAGTCTGCAAGCCCATCGGTATGTAACACGTGCCACCATGTATGGTATCGGATTTACTAACGTTTTCGACACCTATCTTTCACCACAGGAATACAAAGGTATCGACTTCCGTGTTTCCCGTGAGTTGATTCGGATGACCAAGTTGTTTGATGGAAATGTATCTGTGCAGAACTTCTTTCAAGCAGACATCGGCTATACGCACAACCGGGCTGATAACAATAACACTTTCTCCGGATTAGTCAACTGGAACTATGGATTACACTACCAGTTCCGCCTGACAGATAATTTCAAATTATTAGCCGGAGGATTGATAGATGTCAACGGAGGCTTTGTCTATAATCTGCGGAACACCAACAATCCGGCATCCGCACGGGCATACGTCAATCTGGATGCCTCCGGAATGGCTATTTGGCACCTGAAAATCAAACGGTATCCGATGGTGCTTCGTTATCAGGTCAATCTGCCGGTTATGGGAGTGATGTTCTCTCCCCACTACGGACAATCTTATTACGAGATATTCTCTTTGGGAAATTCGAGCGGAGTGATAAAATTCACCTCCCTGCACAATCAACCTTCGTTGCGACAGATGCTCTCCGTCGATCTGCCGATAGGATATACGAAAATGCGCTTCAGCTACCTGGCTGATTTGCAGCAATCCAACGTTAACAATATCAAGACACATACCTACTCACACGTATTCATGGTAGGATTTGTGAAAGACCTATACCGTATCCGAAATAAGAAAGGAACCGCTCTTCCTTCATCGGTTAGAGCTTACTAAGAGAACAAAATTTAATGTTGAAACTTCAAGTGAGAGATCAATTAATGATGAGAAATAAGATCAAACAAATACTTTGGCTGCTCTGCTGCCTTCCGGTGCTGACTGGTTGCATTGGGGAAGATGACTACGCCAATGATCCCAGAGGTAATTTCGAACAACTATGGAAGATCATTGACGAACAGTATTGTTTCCTGGATACGAAAGGTATTGACTGGGATGCTGTTCATGACAAATACAGCAGACTGATTATTCCGTCGATGTCCAATGATGACCTGTTCGACATCCTAAGTCAAATGCTTTATATCTTGAAAGACGGGCATGTCAATCTATCTTCTGCCAGTCGTATTTCTTATTACGATGCATGGTATCAGGGCTACCCCTGGAATTATAGAGAAGATATTCTTTATAACTATTATCTGGGTAGTGCCAATTCAGGCTATCGCACATCCGCTGGTCTTAAATATAAAATATTCGACAATAACATAGGATACATACGTTATGAAAGTTTCAGTGCCGGAGTTGGAGATGGCAATTTGGATGAGGTCCTTTACTATTTACAAATCTGCAATGGATTAATTATCGATGTCCGTGATAACGGAGGAGGTAATCTAACCAATTCTTCACGCATAGCTGCCCGGTTCACTGATAAACTGGCACTAACAGGATATATCCAACATAAGACAGGTCCGGGACACAATGATTTCTCAGAGATGGAACCCATTTATTTAGAACCCTCCAACAGTATTCGTTGGCAAAAAAAGGTCGTGATACTAACCAATCGTCGATGTTATAGTGCCACAAATGATTTTGTTAACATAATGCGCAGCTTAAACAATGATAACGAGGATAAAAGAATCATCCAGCTGGGCGATCAGACTGGTGGTGGATCAGGGCTGCCATTTTCATCAGAATTACCCAATGGCTGGAGCGTCCGCTTCTCTGCCAGCCCCCACTTTGATAAGTATGGAAAGTCATTGGAGGATGGAATAAAACCTGATGTATATGTAAATATGGATAAGATTCTGGAAGAAGGGATAGAGCAGGGCGACATAGAATCACAAAAGAAAGATCCACTGATTGAAAAGGCATTCGAAATCTTAAGTGAATAACTTTATTGCCGAATTATTTGCCAAATCAGAAAATCTTCCTATCTTTGCACCGCTAAACAAAAAAGCTACACATGCGGATGTGGCGTAATTGGTAGCCGCGCCAGACTTAGGATCTGGTGCCGTGAGGCGTGTAGGTTCGAGTCCTATCATCCGCACAAAAAAATAAACTAGAAGCCTTCAAGATACTATCTTGGAGGCTTTTTAATTGGTTAGACATGAATAAACATCAACTTTGCTGCATCGGTCACATCACTTTAGACAAAGTAGTCACTCCCCAAAACACTGTCTATATGCCGGGAGGAACGGCTTTTTATTGTTCACATGCCATCCGCCATTTTAACGACATCGATTACGCTTTAGTAACAGCAGTTGGTGTCACTGAAATGAACGTCGTGGAGCAACTACGTGAAATGGGTATTCATGTAACCGCCCTGCCAAGCAAATATTCCGTATACTTCGAGAATATCTATGGCGCCAATCCGGACGACCGTACTCAACGTGTATTAGCGAAAGCCGATCCGTTCACTGCCGGTCAGCTGAAAGATATAGATGCGCAAATCTACCATCTCGGCTCTCTGCTGTCTGACGACTTCTCATTGGAAGTAATCAAAGAACTATCTCAAAGAGGGTTGATTGCAGTAGACTCACAAGGCTATTTACGTGAAGTGCGTGACACTCACGTCTATCCGGTGGACTGGACAGATAAGCGGGAAGCTTTACAATATATCCATTTCCTGAAAGTCAACGAGCACGAGATGGAAGTGCTGACAGGTCTTTCTGATCCGCATGAAGCTGCCCGTCAATTATATGAATGGGGCGTGAAAGAAGTGCTTGTCACCTTGGGAAGCATGGGATCACTTATTTTCGACGGAAAAGACTTCTATCGTATTCCGGCATATAAACCCAAAGAGGTGGTAGATGCAACAGGGTGTGGAGACACTTACACCATCGGGTATCTATACCAACGGGTATCAGGAGCCGGCATTGAAGAAGCAGGACGTTTTGCAGCCGCCATGTCAACTTTAAAAATAGAGAAATCAGGTCCTTTCAATGGCAGCAAAGAAGATGTCATTCAATGTATGACCACTGCGGAACAGATGTTTTAAAACAGGAAATCACAGAACGAACAGCGTATACATAGGATATACCTTCCCCGACGGGTAATCCTCATCCTATTATTCAGGCACGAACAACACCGGTTCGTGCCTGAACCTTTTTCAACAGTCACCTCCCTTTTAGTGTTAAAATCAACCATTCCCTCTTTTTTCCAAAATCTTTTTTGAATTTCGTTTGTTTCCTTTGTTACTCTCGCCAAAAGACGGCAGAAAAAAGACTTCAACCTAAATAATAACAAATGGAAAAATTTAATGCAATGAGGACTAGACTTTTACAACATCTTCAGAAAAAAGCCATCAGGTCAAGGAGCATCATGACGCTTGTTTGCCTGCTACTGGCCTCTGCATCAGCCTTTGCACAGACAAAGACGGTGACAGGAACAGTGACGGACGCTGCCAATGAACCATTGATCGGCGCATCGGTACTCGTACAAGGAACTTCCACCGGAACCATCACAGACATGGACGGTAAATATTCAATCTCTGTCACTCCGGAGGACGTATTGGTATTTTCATACGTGGGGATGACTTCGCAAACCATTAAGGTGGGGGCACAGAATGTCATCAATGTCACTTTAAAAGAAGATTCACAAGTACTAGCCGAAACAGTCGTTATCGGATACGGTAGTGCAAAGAAAAGAGACTTGACAGGTTCTATCACCAATGTCAAAGGAGAAGAGTTAGCCAACAAACCGGCAATGAATCCGCTGTCTTCCCTTCAGGGGAAAGTGGCAGGTGTGCAGATTGTAAACTCCGGACGAGCCGGATCGGACCCGGAAATCCGTATTCGCGGAACAAACTCCATCAACGGATATAAACCGCTGTACATTGTCGACGGATTATTCAATGACAACATCAATTTCCTGAATCCGGAGGACATCGAATCTATGGAAATCCTGAAAGACCCGTCATCTCTGGCTATCTTCGGTGTTCGCGGTGCGAATGGTGTCATCATCATTACCACAAAGAAAGCCAAAGAGGGACAGACACTGGTCAATATTAATACTTCTTTCGGTTTCAAGAAAGTAGTGGATAAAGTGAAACTGGTGAATGGTTCACAATTCAAGGAACTATATAACGAACAGCTCGCCAATCAGAAAGATGACCCTTTCGATTATACCGGCTGGGATGCCAATACCGACTGGCAAGACGAAATTTTCCAAACTGCTTTCATTACAAACAATAACATCAGTATTACAGGGGCTTCGCCCAAACATAGTTTCTATCTGGGTGTAGGCTACTCTTACGAACAAGGCAACATCGAGCATGAGAAATTCAGCAAGGTAACCATCAACGCAAGTAATGATTATAAGATTACGGACTTTTTGAAAGTCGGTTTCCAATTCAACGGTGCACGTATGCTTCCTGCAGATTCCAAACAGGTGTTGAATGCTCTACGTGCAACTCCTATCGCTCCGGTGTATAACAACGAATACGGATTATATACGGCTCTGCCCGAATTCCAGAAAGCGCAGATCAACAACCCGATGGTAGACGTCGAATTAAAAGCGAATACTACCAAAGCGGAAAACTACCGGGCATCCGGTAACATTTATGGTGAGGTAGACTTCCTGAAACATTTCACGTTCAAAGCGATGTTCTCCATGGATTATGCGTCGAACAACGGACGGACGTATACACCGATCGTAAAAGTATACGATGCCGCTGTCAACGGAGGGATCTCTACTTTGGGAACAGGCAAGACCGAGGTCAGCCAGTTTAAAGAGAATGAAACAAAAGTTCAGAGCGACTACCTGTTGACATACACCAACAGCTTTGATAATGGAAATCATAACCTGACAGCTACTGCCGGTTTTACTACCTATTATAATTCGTTGAGCCGATTGGACGGAGCACGCAAGCAGGGGGTCGGACTGGTTATTCCGGATAATCCGGACAAATGGTTTGTTAGCATCGGCGATGCGGCTACCGCTACCAATGGAAGTACTCAATGGGAACGCAGTACATTATCCGTACTTGCACGTGTGATCTACAACTATAAAGGTAAATATCTGTTCAACGGATCTTTCCGCCGGGATGGTTCTTCCGCTTTCTCCTACACAGGCAATGAATGGCAGAACTTCTTCTCACTGGGTGGAGGTTGGTTGATGTCTGAAGAAGAATTTATGAAAGACATCAAATGGCTGGATATGTTGAAAATCAAAGCATCTTACGGTACGTTAGGAAACCAGAACCTGGATAAAGCCTATCCTGCCGAACCCTTATTGACCAATGCTTATTCGGCCGTATTCGGTAAACCGTCCATCATTTATCCCGGGTACCAGCTTGCCTATCTTCCTAATCCTAACCTGCGTTGGGAAAAAGTAGAAGCCTGGGAAGCCGGATTTGAAACGAACCTGCTTCGCAACCGCTTGCATTTTGAGGGTGTTTACTATAAGAAGAATACCAAAGATTTGTTAGCCGAAGTTCCCGGGATTTCCGGAACTATCCCCGGTATCGGAAACTTGGGAGAGATTCAGAATAAAGGAGTGGAAATGGCTGTAACCTGGCGCGATCAGATTGGTGACTGGGGATATTCCGTCAGTGCCAACCTGACTACTATCAAGAATGAGGTAAAAAGTCTTGTTCAGGAAGGATATTCCATCATTGCCGGAGATAAGCAGCAAAGTTACACAATGGCAGGTTATCCTATCGGATATTTCTATGGTTACAAAGTGGCAGGCGTTTATCAGTCACAAGCAGATATTGACGCATCACCCAAAAATACACTGGCTACCGTTACCCCCGGTGACCTGAAATTCGCCGATGTGAACGGTGACGGAGAAATCACCCCGGAAGACCGTACCATGATAGGTAACCCGACTCCAAAGGTAACTTACGGTTTTTCTCTCGGAGTAGACTATAAGAATTGGTCGTTAGGCATCGACATGATGGGACAAGGTGGAAACAAGATTTTCCGTACATGGGATAACTACAATTTTGCCCAGTTCAACTACCTGGAACAACGTTTGGACCGCTGGCACGGAGAAGGTACGTCCAACACCCAACCGTTGCTGAACACCAAACATTCCATCAACAACCTCAACTCCGACTATTACATTGAGGACGGCAAATTCTTCCGTATCCGCAACGTACAGTTAGCGTATACGTTCGACAAGAGCTTAATTTCCAAAATACGTCTGCAAGCTCTGAAAGTCTATGTCAACATACAGAACCTGAAGACATGGAAACATAACACCGGATATACTCCCGAACTTGGAGGAACTGCCACCGCATTCGGAGTAGATAACGGCAGTTATCCTGTACCTGCAGTCTATACCTTCGGTATCAACCTAACATTCTAGTGACAAGGTGCCACTGCCAGTTTTCCATGCGGAACACAACTTTAATCTTTAAAACTATCATTATATGAAACTGAATAAATATATATTTGCAACCCTTATTACTTCAACTACATTATTTCTAGGTAGCTGTAGTGACTTTCTGGATCGTAGTCCGCAAGGACAGTTCACGGAAGATGATAATCCGAACGCTCTGGTCAACGGTAAGATTTATAATGTCTATACGATGATGCGTAACTATAATGTGACAGCCGGCCCTCCTGCTTTTGCCATCCACTGTTTTCGTTCGGAAGATTCGGAAAAAGGAAGTATTGCCAGCGATGGCTCTGATGTAGCCGAAATGTATGATGATTTTGTGTATACACCGACCAACGGCCTACTGGGTGCTTATTGGGGACAGAATTATGCCATCATCTACCAATGTAATGAGATTCTTGATGCCATTGCAGAAAAAGAAACAGCCGGACAAACAGAAACTGAAGACATCATCAATAAGGGAGAGGCCTCTTTCTTCCGTGCTTATTGCTACTTCAATCTGGTAAGAGCTTTCGGCGAAGTTCCTTTGGTGACTTATAAAATCAACGATGCTTCGGAAGCCAATATCCCGAAGACAAGTGCTGATAAAATCTATGAGCAAATCGACAAGGACCTGAAAACAGCAGAAGAGTCATTGCCGGAAACATGGAGCAGCGAATACACCGGACGACTGACTTGGGGAGCTGCCCGTTCCTTACACGCGCGTACTTATATGATGCGCAACGACTGGAACAATATGTACACAGCCTCCACCGATGTCATCAAAAAGGGGCTCTACAACTTAAAGACTCCGTATAATGAGATTTTCACGGATGATGGTGAAAATAACGGAGGTTCCATATTCGAGTTGCAATGTACAGCTACTGCCGCTCTTCCTCAAAGTACCGTTATCGGTAGCCAGTTCTGTGAAGTACAAGGTGTACGCGGAGCAGGTCAATGGGACTTGGGATGGGGATGGCACATGGCAACAGAGTATATGGCGCAAGCATACGAACAGGGTGATCCACGCAAAAACTCTACCCTACTCTACTTCCGCCACTCGGACAGCGATCCTATCACACCGGAAAACACCAACGAACCATACGGCGAGTCTCCGGTTTCCCCGGCAATGGGTGCTTATTTCAATAAGAAAGCCTATACCGACCCGGCATTGCGTAAAGAATATACCAACAAAGGATTCTGGGTAAACATTCGTCTGATCCGCTACGCAGATGTACTGCTGATGGGAGCCGAATCAGCTAATGAAAAAGGTATTCCGGGTGAAGCAATCGACTATTTGGAACAAGTACGCGCACGCGCCAGAGGCACCAATAGCAATATATTGCCTAAAGTGACGACTACCGATCAGGGAGAATTGCGTGAGGCCATCCGCCACGAACGCCGTGTGGAATTAGGGTTGGAATTCGACCGTTTCTATGACCTCGTTCGTTGGGGCATTGCAAAAGAAGTGTTGCACGCAGCCGGTAAAACCAATTATCAGGACAAAAACGCACTGCTTCCACTGCCGCAGACAGAGATCGACAAGTCTAAGGGAGTGTTAGTACAGAACCCCGACTACCAATAAGAAAGTTCCTCGGTGCCGAACGGTTGTTTCCTCGGTGCCGAAACTACTGTTCCTCGGTGTCGAACAATGTCCTCCTCGGTGCCGAACATTCAACGCATCAGGAGGACTTTATATGAATAGAGATAAAAGTAACCATAATAATATGATATACAAAAAGTTAAGCCTATCCGTCCTGTTGTTTGCCGCAGGTTTTCTAACCGCGTCGGCACAAAAGTCGCCACAGGATATGGATCGTTTCATCGACGTATTGATGAATAAAATGACGCTGGAAGAAAAAATCGGACAGTTAAACCTTCCCGTCACCGGAGAGATCACTACGGGACAAGCTAAAAGCAGCGACATCGCCGCAAAAATCAAGAAAGGCGAAGTGGGAGGATTGTTCAATCTGAAAGGAGTAGAGAAAATACGTGAAGTACAGAAACAAGCTGTGGAAGATTCCCGACTGGGTATTCCGTTATTGTTCGGGATGGACGTTATTCACGGATACGAAACGATGTTCCCTATCCCGCTCGGTTTGTCTTGCACCTGGGACATGACAGCCATTGAAGAGTCTGCCCGCATTGCAGCCGTAGAGGCAAGTGCTGATGGAATCTCATGGACTTTCAGCCCGATGGTGGATATTTCACGCGACCCTCGTTGGGGACGCGTATCCGAAGGTAGTGGCGAAGACCCGTTTCTCGGTGCCATGATTGCCGAAGCGATGGTACGCGGCTATCAGGGGAAAAACATGGAACGGAATGACGAAATCATGGCCTGCGTAAAACACTTTGCGCTATATGGGGCAGGTGAAGCCGGCCGCGACTATAACACCGTGGATATGAGCCGCCAACGAATGTTCAATGATTATATGCTGCCGTATGAAGCAGCCGTTGAAGCGGGTGTAGGCAGCGTGATGGCTTCTTTTAATGAAGTAGACGGTATTCCGGCCACTGCCAATAAATGGCTGATGACGGATATTCTCCGCGGACAATGGGGATTCAACGGTTTTGTAGTAACTGATTATACGGGCATTTCAGAAATGATCGACCATGGTATCGGCGATCTTCAGACAGTATCCGCCCGTGCCATCAACGCCGGAGTGGATATGGATATGGTAAGCGAGGGTTTTGTAGGGACACTGAAGAAATCCGTTCAGGAAGGAAAAGTCTCTATGGAAACATTGAATACGGCTTGCCGTCGTATTCTGGAAGCCAAATATAAACTGGGATTATTTGATAATCCTTATAAATATTGCGATCCGAAACGTCCGGCACGCGACATCTTTACCAAAGCGCATCGCGATGCAGCCCGCAGGATTGCAGCAGAAAGTTTCGTTCTTCTGAAGAATGACAGTCCCGACGGTAATCCGAACGGAAATCCGTTGTTGCCTTTCAACCCAAAAGGAAATATTGCAGTAATCGGTCCGTTGGCAAACAGCCGTAGCAATATGCCGGGTACATGGAGCGTAGCAGCTGTGCTCGACCGTTGCCCTTCTTTGGTAGAAGGATTGAAAGAGATGACAGCCGGAAAAGCGAATATCATGTACGCCAAAGGAAGTAATTTGATTAGTGATGCAAGTTACGAAGAACGGGCAACGATGTTCGGTCGTTCCCTGAACCGCGATAACCGCACCGACCAACAATTGTTGGATGAAGCGTTGAACGTAGCCCGCCGGTCGGATATCATCATCGCTGCCTTAGGCGAATCTTCCGAAATGAGTGGTGAAAGTAGCAGCCGCACGGATTTAAATATTCCCGACGTACAACAGAATCTGTTGAAAGAGCTTTTAAAGACAGGCAAACCGGTGGTACTGGTATTATTTACAGGCCGTCCGCTTACGTTGAGCTGGGAACAGGAACATGTACCCGCCATTCTGAATGTATGGTTTGGAGGTAGTGAAGCAGCTTATGCCATTGGCGACGCCCTCTTCGGCTATGTCAATCCGGGTGGTAAACTGACTATGACTTTCCCGAAGAACGTAGGCCAGATACCTCTTTATTATGCGCACAAGAATACCGGACGTCCTTTGAAAGAAGGTAAATGGTTTGAGAAATTCCGCAGTAACTATCTCGATGTGGATAATGATCCGCTTTATCCGTTCGGTTATGGTCTTTCTTATACAACTTTCTCTTACAGTGACATCGACTTGAGCCATTCCAGCATGGATATGACCGGATCATTGACCGCAGCAGTGGAAGTTACCAATACCGGAACATGGCCCGGCACGGAAGTGGTACAGCTTTATATCCGCGACGTTGTGGGTAGCAGTACCCGTCCCGTCAAAGAACTGAAAGGTTTCCAAAAGATATTCCTCGAACCGGGAGAAATGAAGATTGTCCGTTTCAAGATTGCTCCGGAAATGCTTCGATACTATAATTATGACTTGCAACTGGTTGCCGAACCGGGCGACTTTGAAGTGATGATCGGTACGAACAGCCGTGATGTGAAAACCGCGAAATTCACGTTAAACTAAACTTTTATCACCTTGATTATGAACGATAAATATAAAAGAATAATAGAAATGAGTGCACTTCCACTCATGTTACTATTTCTATCCGCCGTTGCCCTGACTTTCCAGAGCTGTAAAGGGAAAAGCAAAAGCAACAACCTTTCCGCAGCCACCGACTCGTTATCGGACGACGCCCTGATGGATACCGTCCAGCGACGGACTTTCCTCTATTTCTGGGAAGGTGCCGAGCCGAATAGCGGCTTAGCTCCCGAACGTTATCATGTAGACGGCGTTTATCCTGAAAACGATGCCAACGTAGTCACTTCCGGCGGCAGCGGCTTCGGCATCATGGCTATCCTTGCGGGAATCGACCGCGGTTACGTCACCCGCGAAGAGGGACTGGCACGAATGGAACGCATCGTTTCTTTCCTCGAAAAGGCAGACCGTTTCCACGGAGCCTACCCTCATTGGTGGTATGGTGATACGGGCAAGGTGAAACCATTCGGGCAAAAAGATAATGGGGGCGATCTGGTAGAGACCGCTTTCCTCATCCAAGGGCTGCTGGCCGTACACCAATATTACGTCAACGGAAACGAGAAAGAGAAAGCCCTCGCCCAACGTATCGACCAGATTTGGCGGGATGTCGACTGGAACTGGTATCGGCAAGGCGGGCAAAACGTTCTTTACTGGCATTGGAGTCCGACGTATGGCTGGGAAATGAATTTCCCTGTACACGGCTACAACGAATGTATGATTATGTATATTCTTGCCGCCGCTTCTCCTACACACGGAGTACCTGCGGCTGTCTATCATGACGGTTGGGCACAGAACGGAGCCATCGTTTCTCCGCATAAAGTGGAAGGAATCGAGTTGCACCTCCGCTATCAGGGCACCGAAGCCGGACCGCTTTTCTGGGCTCAATATTCTTTCCTCGGACTTGATCCGGTGGGACTGAAAGATGAATACTGCCCCAGCTACTTCCACGAAATGCGCAACCTGACACTGGTGAACCGTGCTTACTGCATCCGCAACCCTAAACATTACAAAGGTTTCGGACCGGATTGTTGGGGACTGACCGCCAGCTATTCCGTCGATGGATATGCGGCTCATTCGCCCAATGAGCAGGAGGACAAAGGAGTAATCTCCCCTACCGCCGCGCTTTCATCCATTGTCTATACACCGGAATATTCCATGCAAGTGATGCGCCATCTATATGGTATGGGAGATAAAGTGTTCGGTCCTTTCGGATTCTACGATGCTTTCAGCGAAACGGACAATTGGTATCCGCAACGTTATCTGGCTATCGACCAGGGTCCTATTGCTGTCATGATCGAAAACTACCGGAGCGGATTATTGTGGAAACTCTTCATGAGCCATCCCGACGTACAGGCCGGGTTAACCAAACTTGGTTTTAACACCAACAAGCAAGACGTGAGACAGAAATAAGAGGGAATCCCGGTGTGCGGAAGTGGTCTACTGACCACCTCCACCACCGGTGTTTCCACCTCCTCCGCCGCCACCTTTCACATCGTCATTGTCGATGCTTCGTGCGGCTTTCTTCACACTGGCTTTCAACTCACCAAGCCGATAGCTAATACTGAAACCGTAATACCGGCTCGGATATTTGCTCGAACTCTTCGAAATAAAGTTAGCTCCTTCTGTGTGGTTATTGTAAGTTCTGTATTTCTCCAGAACATTGCTGCAATAAATATTCAAAGAAAGACGTTCTTCTTTCAGGAAAGAACGGCTCAATCCCAAACTATAATAACTATATCCTGAACCTTTTCCCTGCAAACTGATTCGGGGTGTGCTACCTCCGCCGTTCAGGCTCAAACGTACTTTTCCCGGTAAGGTCTGCTGAATTCCTCCATAAGCAGAAGCATTCCATCCATAATTGTGCAACTCTTGGGCAGGACTCCGCAAATCGCTATAATTGCCACGTCCATTGACGTAAATTCTCGTTTTAGGAGAAGCGTTCCAGTTCAAATAAAAGTTCAATCCTGTTTCCCGGCTCTTTCCGATATTACCGTATGTGCTATACAGTGCACCGTAGGGAGCTTTATGCCCACCTTCAAAGATTTCTCCGTCTTTATCAGTAATCAAACGGCTGATTCTTTCAATTCCATTGTTATTGAAAGAATGACGCAAAGAAAGATTGATGTTGAACTTGGACGTAAAACTGCTGTAAGACAAGTCGAACGAATGACTCTTCTCACTCTTCAGGTTCGGATTTCCCTGATTGATAAACATCGGATTCTGATTATCGAAATAAGGATTCAAATTCCAGATACCCGGACGCCAGATACGCATATTATATCCACCACGCAAATTCTGCGTCTTTCCTAGTTTTATTCCCAAGGAAACGGAAGGAACCAGATCACTAAAATTCGAATCAAAGTTCTCGCCCGGACCGACCAGATACTTCACCTCTTGTATAGTTTGCTCATAACGTAATCCCGGTTTGAAAGTAAATCCCTTGTATTTCAGCGTATATCCGGCATAAGCAGAGAGAATATGATTCAAATGACGGTACTCGCTACTACGATTCTCATTATATGCATAGTTTTCACTTGCTCCCTCGGCTTCATAAAACCGATTATCACTGGAGTTACGTCGGAA
The DNA here is from genome assembly GCF_015667765.1 of Bacteroides sp. 1001302B_160321_D4. Lineage (NCBI taxonomy): Bacteria > Pseudomonadati > Bacteroidota > Bacteroidia > Bacteroidales > Bacteroidaceae > Bacteroides > Bacteroides sp. 1001302B_160321_D4. The sequence continues at coordinate 88,988 of NZ_JADPLO010000003.1, forward strand.
AATATATTTGGCACCGGTTTCAATTGTATGCAGCTTTCCAATCGGAGTAGTATAGTCCACCTGGAAAGTCTGCTCCATCGTATTTGTCTTTCCGTCCGAATGGAAATTCTTTAATGACAATTCTTTGATGATATCCAGTTTATTCTCATCAGGCTCGATGTCCAGATAAGTATTATATGAATCATTCGTTTGGGGTTGGGAATTGATTTTATAAGAAAGCGTAATCATTCGTTCTTTATTCTTTCGGGAAGTACGCTGATAGTCTATATTTCCGTTGATAGAATACCATGACCCTTTTCCATGATTGTCGGTTCTATAACGGTACGCAAAATCCTGTCGGTCAGCTCCGTGCATAATCGTATTTCCGTCACTGTTACTTTTGTCACTGCTGCCGTACATTCCGAAAGCCACGGTCAGCAACCTCAACGTATCAATCTCGTAACTGGCTTCCAAATTGCCATACTGGAAATTCCCTTTCGACTTGGAGCTACTTTCCGATTCCAGGTATTTTTCATTCTCTTTATCCGGTTCGTAGTTTTCGCGGTAACTGTCGGAATAGCTGCGCGGGCTATTATTATAATTGTAGTTATAGTTGGCAGAAACAGTCAGTTTACCTTGTTTCACCATTGCGTAAGTGCCGGCACCTACTCCGTTATTATTAGCATTTCCTCTGAAAGTAGCCGTGTATCCTTCAAATCCGGAACCTACTGTGACGATATTCAGAATACCTCCGATACCTTCCGCATCATATTTAGCTCCCGGTGAAGTTATCACCTCAATATATTTGATCGTGTTTGCCGGCATACTTTTCAGTACTTCCTTCGGATTATTACTCATCATATTATTGGGCTTTCCATTTACATGTATCTTGAAACTGCTACTGCCGTTTACTTGTACATTGTCTTCTCCATCCACCGTTACCAAAGGCACTTTCCGAAGCATCTCCAATATACTGTTCGATTTTGAGTCCGGGTCATCTTCAATATTATATTCAATCTTATCCACATCTACCTTTACCAAAGGTTTTTGTGCAACTACCTCCACTCCTTTCAATACGTTATTGGCTTCCGAAGAAATCATTGTACCCAAGTCAACCTCCTTCACGGACGGTTTTAGAGTAAATTCCTTTACTATCGGCGCTTTACCAATCGAAGAAATAGTGATGATGTAATTGCCCGCAGCGACATTCAGTTTCTCCTGAAATTTACCATTCGCCCCAGTCACCGCCATCTTGACTGCTTTATCCGGAGCATTTTTCTTTGCTATTTTGATGGTAGCATACGGTTCTCCCTCTTGTGTTAAAGAATCAATAAGTACTCCTTTGACTGTATAAGAAGGAGCTGTGGATTTTTGTGCCCACCCCGCCACGGAGATAGCAAATACGAATAGAATTAGTAGTAACAGTCTGTGTTTCATGACTAGAAATATATTAGTTTATGTTTATTAGACGCAAGACATTCAAAAATGCTGCAAATTCGAGAGCCAAAAGTAGTTGGTTTATCTACACTTACGAATTTTTCGGAGTTAAGAATATAAAACGAATGGATAAAAAATCTTACTACAGTATATTTCTAGTATTTTTAAACATTTCTGTTTAGGGATATCTTTAAATATATCTATTCATGGGCATCTTTAAATTTTCTATTCAAGAGTACTTTTAGACATTTCCGCTCAACGGTATCGGTTATTCCTTATTTAAAAGAAGATAGAATGGTATTTACCGTCGTATCAACCATATCAGCCGCCTTAAGTGAGCGCAGATTCTTCCAACCCAGCAAGTACTAAAGTTCTCTTCATATTTCGTGAACACTTTCTCACAATCCCGAAGCCGGCTGTTTTGCCTTTTCATAGCTGTTTGTATCTCTTTCATTCGAGCTATTTGCTCTCTTTGATACAAGAGTTCTTTGTCTTGATAGCCAATAATTTCAGCATATAAGTTACAGATATTTGCTTTTTCAATACATAGGTCTTCCAATGTGTCGATATACTCGGCTGTAACTCGATCCTTATTCTGATGCAGGAATCCGATAAGGCTTTCTTCATCAACAGTGGTGATACCTTTCTCATACGACATCGGGAATCTTTTCATATCCGCCCAAAGCCAAATTACTTCTTTGTTGATTCCATACTTGGCCGCCGCTTCTTCTACGCTAATCCATTTTGGCATAATGCTTTTGTTTTAATGTGTTCCACAATAAAAATGGAGTATTATTTTGTTTATGTGGAGCAACGGGCATTCACGTTTTCTGTATTTCGGGCGGACGGGGAATTGTTTAGGTTAGACTTTTAGGGGTAATCATAACCGACCGGACACAAAAAAGACGTGAATGCTGTTGCACCATTATCTCCACTCGAGGTCTTAGCATACCCTATAGAAAGACAATGATAACAACAGACATCCACGCCAATCGTTTATATATAACACATCTCCAACGGATATGTTGATATAAAGCCGTTCGCGTGGAATATCTGTTGAATCATCTCTCCTCTATATGAAATTGCTAAGTTTCGAGTGGGAGAGACAATACATTACATATTCCATTTAGTAATATATACCGCTTTCTACTAATTTCATCACGCTGATGAGCAGAAACCGTATGACAAAGATATACATATTTTTTTAAATGTGGTGGAAATATGGAAATAAATGCTGGAAGTTATGTATATTCAACAAGCCGACTCAATTGTAATTCTTGGAGGATTTGGTTTAGCACAGCCATATCCCTAAAATTAGATTCATTCCTGCACTGATTTGAGCCGAAATATGATCTCACAATATTTCACTAAAGATTTAAAAAGTGAAAATTTGCTGTCATCTGTCACCTATTTGCATTTAAACATCTGATTATAAACGCACTATAATGTGACGGCAACCTGTGACAACACGGTGACAGCATCTTTGTTATCACCGAAGAAAGTTCTAAGTTAGTTTCTCTAACTTGAAACTTTAGTTTCAGCAATGAGAAACTAGAGTTTCAAACGTGCGACACTAGGGTTTCTAGTAAATGAAACTAGGGTTTCAAGGCTTGAAACTGAAGTTTCTAAGGCGGGAAAGCAAATACTTCCTTACGGCTAAGAAATATGAACGATGTAAGTTGTGATTCTTAAGAAAGAGAGAAGGAAAAGAAACGGTGACAGCAAAAGTGCTATCACCGTGTTGTCACACACCGCTGTCACATCATAATATATTTGTAATTAGACATTTAAACACAAACAGGTGACAGATGACAGCAAATTTTCACTTTTTAAATCTCTAGTAAAGTGTTGTGAGATTATATTTCAGCTCATTCCTACACGATTTTACTCATTTCCGTACCGTTTTGATTCTTTTCACCACAGAGGACACGGAGGACACAGAGGTTATAATTATCTATGAATTAGAACTTTGAAACCTCTGCGTCCTCCGTGTCCTCTGTGGTGAAACAGTTCATTTATGCACCGAAATAAATCTATTTTTAAGGATGTGATTGTCCTGAATCAAATCCCCCAATTTCCAGACTGCGCCAGCAAGCTCTCTCATACATAAAAATGAAAATCCTCTTTCAATCTATCACCACTCTGTAAATACAATGAATAAAGAGTTTCAGAACGATGGTGATAGGTTGAAAGAGGTATTGACAAAATCAATAGGGAGAGAAAGAATTATACTTCCTCTACAATTTTCCAATCACCAATACTTCTTGTCGCACTATCGAAGTTAACTCCTACTTTTACAACTTTCCGATGATCAGGCTGATAAGGAATAATATACCCCTTACTATTTATTTGCTCCAGTGCTTCCTCCGGAGTTCCATCTACCTTAAATTCAAAGACATAAATGGCATCTTGCATCTTTACTACCACGTCTGCCCGTCCGATTGCACTTTTCACCTCTGTATCTACATACTGCCCCATCAAACGGAACAACAAATAGAAAATTGTCTGATAATGTTTTTCCTGCTTATTTTCCAAATCATTGGGAATTGAAGCAAAGAAAGACCTTATTCTCTCCAGACATTCGGTCAGTTTTCCGGCACGCAAATCCTTGATAAAAGAGACTACATAAAAGGTATTCTCACGGGCAGGTAAATGCACATACGCGGGCATAAGAGATTCTATGAATCCTTTCCGCACTTCTTTGTTAGGATAAGCCAATGTGTAGAGTTGGAACTCCGGATCATATCCCTTGATGGTAAGATAGCCGCTTTGATAAAGTACAGGAAGAGGATCGGTAATAACACTCGTTGGCGCATCAAACTGTTCTGCAGTAGCCGTTGCACCATCCAATTCGCGAATATCAAAATTACTCTGCTGCAATATATTAATTAAAAAAGTAGGTGTCCCGGTAGAAAACCAGAAATTGGCATATTTCTTCTGTGCAAAAGCATTGAACAAACTGAATGGATTGTAAATGTCTTCGCAGTTCTCACTAAAATGATACCCGTCATACTGCTGCTTCAAATGCGTACAAGCCTCCTCGTAGGTTTCATTATTAGCCTGTGCCATCATTTCAATATCAGTTTTCAATTGTGTACGCAATTCCCGTTCGGTTATGCCACAGATAGCACTATAATCATCTCTCATGCTGATATTCTGCAAATTATTCAGTTCACTGAAAATACTCATTTGACTGAATTTGCTAATACCTGTCAGGAAAAGGAAACGAAGATATTCTCCTTGCGCTTTCAAGGGACTAAAGAATTTCCGCATTTCTTCTCGAAGTTCATTTTGCAGTTCCGGCAAATGGTTACTGTCTAATAAAGGAGCATCGTATTCGTCGATAAGTACTACTACCGGTTTGCCCGTCTGTTCATAAGCACGACGAATCACTCCCCGGAAACGTTCCGCAGGCGTACCTTCTACTTCTTCCTTTCCATAGAGTTTTTCCCAATCGTATAGGTTCAGATTCAACTGTCCCAAAAGGTCGGAAAGTGCTGTGTACTTTGTCATACTGAAATCAAGGTGCAACACCGGATAGACATTCCACTCTTTCTCCAAACGCTCCATTGCCAAACCTTGAAACAAGTCCTTCTTCCCCCGAAAATAAGCATCAAGAGTGGACACCAGCAAACTTTTTCCAAAACGACGGGGACGACTCAAAAAATAAACCTTATTGGTATTAGCCAAACGATAAATCAACTCCGTCTTATCTACATAAACGTTGTTATTATTGCGTAAGTCTTCAAAATTCTGTATCCCTATCGGGTATATTCTGAAAGTAGTATCAGTAGTATCCATAATGCCTATTCTTATAAAATTGAAATGTAGACAAATATAGGCATTAAAATATAGACTTCAAACAGTACGTACTGTTTTCTACACTCCATTCAGTTAAAAGCAACTATACTTATACTTTCCTCTTTTTAAAAGCAATGAAGTACCCGGAAATTTATTACCTTTGTGTAATTGATTTATAAAACCGGAGTATATGAGCACTAAAATTTATCCCATCGGCATACAGAATTTCGAAAAGATTCGTAATGACGGCTATTTATATATTGATAAAACGGCATTGATGTATCAAATGGTAAAAACCGGTAGTTACTATTTCTTAAGCCGCCCGCGCCGCTTCGGAAAGAGTCTGCTCATCTCTACTCTTGAAGCCTATTTTCAAGGAAAAAAAGAACTGTTTACAGGACTGGCTGTAGAAAGGTTGGAAAAGGATTGGATTAAATATCCGATACTACATCTGGACCTTAATATCGAAAAATATGATACGCCGGAAAGTCTGGATAATATACTCGAAAAATCGTTGACTGCATGGGAAAAGCTCTATGGTGCCGAGCCATCCGAACGCTCATTTTCTTTGCGTTTTGCCGGTATCATAGAACGCGCCTGCAAGCAGGCAGGACAACGCGTAGTTATTTTGGTAGATGAATACGACAAACCCATGTTACAAGCTATCGGCAATGAAGAGTTGCAAAAACAATTCCGGAATACCTTAAAACCATTCTATGGGGCACTCAAAACAATGGATGGCTATATAAAGTTCGCGTTCTTGACCGGCGTTACAAAGTTCGGCAAAGTCAGTGTGTTTAGCGACTTGAATAATTTGGATGACATCTCAATGCGAAAAGATTATATTGAAATCTGCGGTGTCAGCGATCAGGAGCTTCATGAAAACTTAGATATCGAACTTCATGAGTTTGCAGAGACGCAAAGTTTGTCGTATGACAAACTCTGTACAAAACTAAAAGAATATTATGATGGCTATCATTTTACACATAATTCTATCGGTATATATAATCCGTTTAGTCTGCTCAACGCTTTCAAATATAAAGAATTCGGCAGTTATTGGTTTGAGACGGGGACACCTACCTATCTGGTTAAGTTACTAAAAAAGCATCATTATGATCTGGAACGGATGGCACACGAAGAAACTGATGCACAAGTACTGAATAGCATCGACTCCGAATCAACCAACCCGATTCCAGTGATTTACCAAAGCGGATACCTCACCATTAAAGGATATGACGAACGTTTTGGCATATACCGTTTAGGTTTCCCCAACCGTGAAGTAGAAGAAGGATTCATTCGCTTTCTGCTTCCTTTTTACGCGAATGTGAATAAGGTGGAATCCCCATTTGAAGTTCAAAAATTCGTCCGTGAAGTAGAAACGGGAGATTATGATTCTTTCTTCCACCGCCTGCAGAGTTTCTTTGCCGATACGACTTACGAAGTAATCCGGGAGCAGGAACTACATTATGAGAACGTACTTTTCATCGTTTTCAAGCTGGTTGGCTTCTATACCAAGGTGGAATACCACACTAATGACGGGCGTATAGATCTCGTGCTACAGACAGAGAAGTTCATTTATATAATGGAATTCAAGCTAAACGGAACAGCAGAAGAGGCTTTGCAGCAAATTAATGACAAACGCTATGCGCTACCTTTCGAAGCGGATGGACGGAAACTATTCAAGATAGGGATTAACTTCAGTGAGAAAACCCGTAATATCGAAAAATGGGTAGTAGAATCCTGAAGTATACCCCGCCTTGACAAAGAGTCTGTTATTATTAACGTGGTGATCTTATTCCAATCCCGGCCACGCTTTTGTTGAATACGTAGCCTCAAGCGCATTTTCTAAATTATCATTCAGACTCGGGAAGAAATCGATTCCTGTCTTTTCCTCCAGTTCGTCTATTGATAATGCATAGTCAACTAACTTTGTTGATTTCGGAGAGTCGGTATGCTCCATCCAAAAAGCGATCGCTTTGAATGAATCTCCTTTTTTAAACAACAAAGCCATATAATAATATCTAGGAATGGGCTTGCTACGGTCGTTACTAATATATCCTCTGATCTGATCTTCCTTATCAATCGTTCCTCCTTTTACCACATATAAGGTATCTGAAGATGTGCAGCTACGTCCCCATGATTGCACCTGTCCCTCCAAAGTCAACCAAATACCTGTATTAAATTTATTTCGTTGAGGACTCATATTAGTGTAATAAAAAGTCTGTTCATTTACCTCACGCGAATAAAGTCTGTCGGCAGAAGCACAAAGATGCCCTCTATCATAACCTTGTTTCCCAAAATCTGCTTGCACACGTTGGTATTGTGAACCGATAGCAGGATCTGCATCAAAAGGCTCATCACTACGTGATACATTTTGTTGCTTTGTTTGATTGTCAAATCGAAAGGCAATCCAACGGGAATGTTTCTTACTCTTATCGTATTCCATACTGAAAGAAGTTACTTTCTGCCCATTGAATGTGGTGTAGTGTGTTACAAACACATCGTTTGCACCATTGCGTAAGGCTGGGAGTTCTACGATGCCGGTGGCGAAATTATTGGAGTTGTTATTTTCATCTTTATCACAAGCGCAAAAGCTTATGCACAACAGACTCAATAAAAGATACTTTTCTAAATATTTCATATTTCAATTCTTATGATAACCTACGATACATATCCCTATTTCCTGTATAAGAGGAAAAGAAAAAATATCTCAAAGAGAAAACTCAATTTCTCCTTTGAGATATTTTTGTTATACTAGTCTAATACTATCATTTCAGCTTGACACCAAAGACTGCACCACGTTCTTTGTCTGTCGAAAATTTAATCTTAGAATTAGCAGTGATGCCAATTAAAGTATATTCGTGATAGTCTGTATCAGTAACGGGCACAATTGTAAAAGCAGTTCCCGAACCTGAAAAGCCTGTATTCGCAATCAAACTCACCGTCTTTGAAGCCTCACCACCTTCAAAAGTACCTCCACCTACAATTTCTACAGTTAGACTTGTACCATTCTTACCACTCCAAGCAACAGAATAAAAAGATAATTTTGTTTTTACAGTCCCTAGAGCGTCAGATGTCCATGTTCCAGCAACGCCATTTTTTCCCAACTTTAAACTAGCAAATTCATTCACAGTACAATTATAATAGAAATCGACTTTAGAATCAGAAGTAGTAGGCATTGCTATATTACTTTCGTATGGATCCAGCTCTGGATCTGGTTCCGGATCTACTCCTCCACCGTCTACGATTCCACCATCTGTCGTTTTTAAACTAGCATCATCAACCAATAAATTTCCTCCAGGTTTCTTCGAGTTCATTACAAGCAAACATATCTTTTTCTGCTCTAATAAAGTAAATGTATAACTTTTAACCACCCAATCAGCATTAGTCAAATCATTGGCATAATCACCATACTTGTAATCATTTCCACCAATTACACCATCATCACCAATTGGTACATAACCTAAAGCTGCACTTGCTGTACTTCCTGCTGTTGCAGCTTTTAAATATGCACTAAAAGTATAAGTACCAGCCTTCAATGTCATTTCTGTACTGCCTAGGCGCTTATTACTTTGTGGGTCACCCTTTACCAAAACGGACGAAGCACCACTCCGTTTATCAGTAGACTGTTCAAGAGTCGCACTACTTGCTGTAGATGCAGACTTCCAACCTGTCGGATATCCATCTGCCCAGTTTTCAAATCCTCCATTAGTTAATAACTCTGTACCTTCTCCTGGGGTTTCTCCACCACCTTGGCCTTTTCCTGCTTGAATATCATCTAAACGATAGCTTAAAGCTTCTGTGCTACTTGTACTAGTATATTTGAATCCAACAAAACCCGTTTGTCCTGCATAACTATCCAACTTAGCTTCCAATGGCACCCATGTGTTATCAGTTGTAGGCATCCCATCAATTGTCAGCTTACTAGATTCCATCTTACCATTCACTAATTTCAAGAAGTAAACTTCCAAATTAGAATTAGCAGCTGCTGTTGCATAATTATAAACCGCACACTTGAAAGAGACAGTCTTATCTGCGATTTCATCAACCTTAAAAGCCGGAGTTACGAACCAACATTCAAAATTACTACCTGAAGCATTGTAAGAAGTAGCCTGAATATATTTATCTGTATTATTAAAGATTTTTCCTTGCCAACGTCTACCACCAGCAACAGCTACATTATACCAATTTGCCAAAAGATAATCGTTATTATTTACTGCATCATCAAAAGTAGCAGAGAATGAGTTCACAGGATTAGAATCATCCAGTCCGAGAGGATTATCCGGATCTGTTTCACCACTTCCACCAACATCTTTACCATCTAATGTCGCTGCAGTTGTACTCTTCACTCCTGGAAATCCATAGAATTTTTCCAATGAACCCTGGATAGCAAGAATATGTCCCAAATTAGTGGCATTTTCTGCAAGGTTTAATTTCGAATACAGCTCTGTTCCAGAACTTAATTGCACGCAAACACAATTCTTTACATTTGTCTCTGTTGCACTAGCAGCTATCAACAGATTATTTTTAGCTGTAAATGGTGCTGCAAATTTTGCACTTCCAGAAGGATCTTCGTAATTTTCTACAGTACCCACAATATATCCTTGCACCCAAGCAATTGTACCGTCTTGTTTCTGTTGTGCTGCTTCTATGCTATATGGATTTTCTTTCGTACCATCACCCGTCAATCCCGGAACATCACCTTCTCCCAATATATCATAAGGAGCCGGTACATCACTACATGAACTAAATGTGAACACCGCAAGCAGTGTCAAGAATAAAGCATTTAGAATCTTTTTCATAATTATATGTGTTAATTGAATTAATTATTTCGTTTGATATCGCTTAAAGTACGAACAACAACCTCCCACTGGTTATTGTAACGCAACAAAATACCTGTAATATTTACACTACCTTGCGGCATTACTTCCATTGAGAAGTTTGCATAAGCACTGGTATAAAGGAATAGATTACTTCCACTCTGCGTACCGTCAGCATAAGTGAAATAACGTTTTACTGAACCTTCATCTCCTGGAGCATAAGTCGCTGTTCCATCTGCTTCGGAAAGTTTTATATCTTTGAAAGTAACCAGTACCGGAGCTTCTTTCAAGTCTATAGCAGCAAGATCAGCTGGAGTAGTAATTTCAATCGGTGTCAGTTCTGGATAGTATAATTTAGGTTCATTAATCAGACGTACATGTTGTTTCCATACATATTCCGGCATACGGCCTACAGAATTATTATATACTGTTCCGATCTGTGCCTGTTTACGATAGCTACCTATCTGCAAACCCTTACAGTCGATTACCACTTTCTGTCCTACCGGGCAGAATGCATACAATCCGGTTGCATTAACACCAATAACGATAGCACCTGTCTCATCTGCTACCACCAGCTTCTTATATAAGTTCCCACTTTCGTCATCGCAGGTAATCACTCCTTCAATGCGCGTTTCACCTTCGATAGTGGTATAGGTATCTTTACTTGTATCAATGAAATCATTGTATTTCTCTTTCAGCGCAGCTATTGAAATGGTGCGTCCTTCCGGGATTGAATTATTGCCATAAGCATTTCCCGTCACCGGATCATCATAGTTCTCACAGGAAGTGAGACCTGCGCCACATAGCAGCAATCCGGTACATAATATAGATAGTAATTTCTTCATAATTGTTTCTTCCTTTCTTATTGTTTTGGATTGATAACTACACATTCTTAAAATCTATAACCAATGTTCAAGAAAGCGTTGAACGGGAATGCGTAGAAATACTTAGAGTTCTTAGAAAACTTGTAAACACGTGCGTCACCGTCTTTGTAATTATCATCACGGTTCTGTTCGAAACCACCTGTACGCAAATCTGTATTGTTCAAGATATTAGTCAAACTCAAATTAAGGCTAATGCTCTTTCCATTGCGTAAACGAATGTATTTTCCGATGGAAGCATCCAACATAAATCCACCATCCAGTTTCTCCTGACCCGGTACATGGAGAACCGGATTTCCATTAGCATCTACGCCGGCACCATTTTTATCCAATACACTGCCAAGACGACGATAGCTTGAGAAATCGATATATACACGATCATAATAGTTTCCGGTCAAATTGAAGAACCAACCTTTTACGTTATAATCCAAAGCAAGGCTATAAGCAGAAAGCGGAGTACCATTAGCACGCATACCTTTAGCATAAACACGATCGAGGTTTGACTCATTCTCACTTTCATATGTCAATACAGCATCCGGATTATTGGTGTATTTAGCTTCACTCCAAGTACCGATAGCCGTCAATGAAAGTTCACTTGTCAACTTAAAGGTAGCCGCTGCTTCTATTCCCCAATGTTCCTTTTCAATGCCATTCATAGAAAGATAAGTGAAACGTGCTTCGCTATCATTATAAAAAGCATCCATTTCTACCTGATTCTGGAAGCGAGTGTAATAACCAGTCAAACGTCCCATCACCCATGGAGTGTTGAAGTTATAAGTCAAATCACCACCAATGATGCGCTCTGTTTTCAAGTCTCTCACAAAGTCATTCTTAATACGTGGAGCAATAAAAGAGTTATAGGCCAACGGTGCACGTTCTTCATATCCGGCATTCAACGTGAAAGAATGGTTACCATTGATAGCCCAATTCAAACCGGCTTTTATACCTCCTTCAAGGAATTTAGCCGTACCGCTGCTACCAAGTGATTTCAACGGAGCACGTCCGTTTCTCATCAATCCATCGCGGAACATCTGTGTAGATCCTATCTTACCGGAAGCAAAATAGTTTAATGACCCGCCATTGTTACCCTGATAACGCACCCATGCACTCTGCTTATTCACATAGATGTTATAATCATAACCAAATTTATCACCTTCACCAATACGGCGGTTAGGATTATCAAGATCATTTTGCACCATACTGGAACTAGCTCCATGATCGCGCACTGCAAATTTGTCGACGTCAGTATAAAGCTGTCCGCCCAGCAAATCCTTCATTTTTTTATAATGCATACCTTTGGTTGTATTCACGGCAACTCCCGCAATGTAGCTGTTGTGTTCATTCCATTGATGATTGAATACCGAACTAAGGTTGAAAGCCAACTGATCATCATGACGTTCTTCTACATAATAAAGTGTCTCTTTACCTAATGCATTCGCCTGTTTATTGGCAAAATAAAGAGCATCCCAATCTAACTGACGATAAGCTTTATTATTTTTCCAATTATCTGTAACTTCATTAAACTGCTGCAATTCATCGGCAGTAGGAACAGATTCCCATACATCAAAGATTGAGCTAGGCAACTTTTTATAATAATCCGGGCGTGGATCGGCCGCATTACCATTCCAGCCTAGAGCACTTTTCCCATAGTTAGAATATTTGAATCCGGCACTTGTCACTAATTTCTTATTATCATCAATAGTGAAATTCCATGAAGCAATAGCCGATGGTTCGAACTGACGTACAATACGTGCATTTCGTTTTTCTCCATTCTGATATCCCCAGTTCGGATTATAATAATGACTGTTCGCTAAATAATAAGCTTCTTCGGTTGCCGCCATTTGCTGTCCTCTCTCTGTCGGTGTTCCCCAAGTTGCCAAAGAGAGACTATGGCGTTCGTTGAATACTTTCTCCGCACCGAGGAAGTAAGAAAAAGAATTATATTTGATTCCTTCAATATTTCCCTCATTACCCCAGCGATAACCTAATGATCCGGTAAATGCCCAACCATTGTTCATCAGACCTGTAGAATAAGTATACATTCCACGCAAAATGTAGTTGCGGTTACTACCTGACAGTGTTAGTTTTGAGCCAGCCGCATATTGGCTGGCACGTAAATTGATATTGGTGGCACCTCCTATCGCACCAAAAGTAAAGTTGTTAAATTCAAAAGGACCGATCCCTTCCTTATTACGGGTAGCATCGTTCAATCCTCCTATTAATCCGTAGCTGAAACGTCCTGTTTCTGCATCATTAAACTGTACCCCATTGATATACATGTCACTGTACTGGGAATCATATCCCCTTACACGAAATCTCATTGGGCTAAACAGATAACCTACATTTGACAGATAAACATCATTGTTAGAAGTGACCAATGCAGATGTGCTCTGTGCTGCATCATCATCCTCATTCAATTGTGATTCTGTAAACATGAAAGAAGCATTGTCCTCACGGGCGTTTTGCTTTGCCTTTTGCTGCGCAAAAAGTGCTGGCATTAAGCAAAATAGCACGATCGCTAACCCTAGTCGTTGTTTCATAATTTAATTTATATTAATGTTAATTGGTCTTTCATTTTGCAACATAAAAGAAATATGTTGTTACGCAAAATAACAAAGAATTTTATATATAACAATGTTTTTTGCAAAAAAAGTAACTAGCAAGGGTGGTTTTTCCGTTTTCTTTTTAGATATTTGTCATACAAAAGACAAATTACCCACTTTTAAAATCAATTTTAAAGATGAAAAAAAGCTTAATGACTTTAGGTGTACTCGCTCTTTTTGTCCTCATGGCCTACGGACAAGAAAAGAAATTTGCCCTCTACAGTGTAGCGTTCTACAATATGGAGAATTTGTTTGACACCATTCATGATGAAGGTAAGAATGACTACGAGTATCTTCCTAACGGTACTAATCAGTGGAATACGATGAAGTATAAGGCTAAGCTGAAAAACATGTCGGAAATATTAAGTATGTTAAGTACCGACAAGTTACCAATGGGTCCCGCCATTATCGGCGTTTCTGAAATCGAAAATTACAGAGTATTGGAAGACATACTGAAACAACCTGCCTTAGCGGACAAAGGGTACCAGTATGTTCACTACGAAGGAGAAGACAGACGTGGTGTAGACTGTGCTTTTTTCTATAATCCCAAATTGTTTGAACTGACAAATAGTAAACTCGTACCTTATGTATATATCAATGATACAGTGCATAAAACACGTGGTTTCTTGATTGCCAGCGGTAATATCGCAGGTGAGAAAATGCACTTTATCGTCAATCACTGGCCTTCGAGAGCTGCCGCTTCTCCGGTGCGTGAACGCGCAGGGGAGCAAGTTAGAGCGATCAAAGACTCACTGTTAAGGGAAGACTCCGCAGCCAAAATTGTTATCATGGGGGATATGAACGATGACCCGATGGATAAAAGTATGGCTGTAGCACTTGGAGCTAAGCGGAAACCTGCTGATGTAGGTCCTACAGACTTGTACAATCCGTGGTGGGATACTTTGAAGAAAGGATACGGAACTCTGATGTACAAAGGTAAATGGAATTTGTTCGATCAAATTGTATTCACCGGGAATTTGTTGGGCACTGACCGCAGTACACTGAAATTCTATAAACATGAAATCTTCCGCCGTGATTTCATGTTCCAAAAAGAAGGGAAATATAAAGGATATCCTAAACGGACGCAAGCAGGTGGTGTATGGTTAAACGGATATAGCGATCACTTGCCTACTATTATTTATCTAATTAAAGAAGTGAAATGACAAAAGCATTATTTAGACTATTCATCCTGTTCATAACCTGTAGCACTGCAATCTCATGTAGTGAACAGGATTCTCCCGAGCTCCCTGATAATCCGGGCAATACGAATCAAGGAATCGCCTCTATAGACCAAACGCAAATCAATGGAAACGGAGGCGGATTTATCATTCGTGTAAAAGTTGACGGCATATGGCAGGCTTCAAGCAGTGAGACTTGGTGCACATTGAGTAGAGCATCCGGCAATGGAAATGGCTCTATCAGTGGATATATGAAAGCAAATACCGGAGCTGAACGAAGTGTCATTATTACAATCATAGCAGGGAAAGAAAAAGCAGAGTTTACACTCAAACAATTAGCTGGCAATGGCTCAAATCCAGATCCAGACCCGGAAAAACCTTCAGGATATGCAGGGAGAATTGAAATTCCGAAGTTGAAAGGTGGAAGCATGAACATTTTCCATACTTGGACAACAACAGAGAACGGAAAAAAGACTGTAACTTATAGCTATGAATATGATTGTACCAAAAAACATGTGCGTTGGGTAGCATTGACTTTTGATAATGTAACTTCTCAAAAGAATGTAGACCGTAAAGACGCTTATCAACCGGACCCCAATATTCCGGCGCAATATAGAACTGACAGGCAAGACTACTATTCACCTTATAATAGAGGACATATGGTAGCTTCAAGTGACAGATTATATAGCCGCGAAGCAAATAGTCAAACTTTCTATTATTCTAATATCAGTCCACAACTAATAACTGGATTCAACGAAGGTGGAAGTACTTGGGATGCAATAGAGAACAAGGTACAAGAGTGGGCAAAGGTCTCGAATCCACAAGACACAACTTATATTGTGAAAGGAACTTCCATAGATTATGCGATACTCGAGACAAGCAAATATAGGGTAAAGATACCTAAATATTACTTCAGTACAATCTTATCCTATAAAAATGGACAGTACAAAGCAATTGGATTTTATATAGAGCACAAAAGCGATAAATCGAAAAACATTAAAGCATGTGCCAGATCTATTGATGAATTAGAATCCCTAACTGGACTTGATTTCTATCACAATCTACCTGATGAAATCGAGACAGCAGTAGAGGCAAATTACAAAGAGAGTGATTGGTCTTGGTAAAGCTCTGCATCCGTCATTAATATCCAGAAGATGTGTGCCAAAAACCTAATCTTCCTTCCGACATAGAAAAAGACGTAGAAAAGAGTAAAGACAACTGGAAATGGTAACAAGTCATACCACTACTTAAAGGTATTCAACAAATATCTCACTTTGAATTTAAATGAAGAGTAAGTTTCCTTTTTAATGAAATTTACTCTTCATTTTTTATCCATTTCACTTTATCGAATATAGTCGATAAAAACACTTCTATTTTATCGACTATATTCGACAAAATAGAAGATTACTAGAACTAAGACCTATGAAAAACGATCAATTGCTCCCTTTTCTTAAATATAAAAGAACAGCAACAAAACGAGATTACAAGCAATTACCACACCGAATCCTCCCAAAATCCAAGGACGAAGTTTACTCCCCTTCCCTGCAAAGAATAGAGCATAGAACATGTTTACCATTATATTGCTAATAATAGCCTGCATACTACAAGCAGTAATTATCAGTGCAGCCACACTGCCTGTATTTTGCAACAAGTTTAATATAAAAGGAGTTATATCACTAAAACCGGAAACAAAAGACAAGAGATTTAATCCGCCTGTGCCCGCATACACTAACGTATAGTGAGTTAAGAAAGTGAATATCACAAAGAGTACGGCAAAAATCAAAGCAACTTTAAATTCCAACGGGTTGCTACTATCATCTTCTTCTGTTTCAGCAGGCTGGTCTTCCGGTCGTTTTTGTCGGGAATGGATAAACCAGGCAACAATAGCCGCCACCACCGCCATAGTCAACAGATACGGATAAATAGACAGGAAGATTTCTCTACTGAAAATAAGTATCAGTATCATAAATCGTAGAAACATCATGCTGACAGCCAACAGCATGGCAGCAACATAATCAGTCGCTTCCTGTTCAGAGGCTTTCCGGCTTTTACGGGCAAGTACCGAGATCGTAGCCGTACTGCTGTATAATCCACCAATAATACCAGAAACTAACGTTCCGGATTCATGGAATACATATCTCTTTAATAGGTAAGAGAGATAGGAAATGCCGGATACTACTACCGTTGCCAACCAGATAGAATAAGGAGTAAGATTAATATCCGGAATCAGATTCTTATGCGGAAGCATCGGTAATATGATACTGCTGATAGCCAAGAACTTGGCTAACGTAATCATTTCATCATTCTTCATCCGTTGAGCAAACTCTGTAAAAGTATGTTTGAGTTCAGTCAGCAGGAGCACAGTCACAACTACCATGACATAAAACCAGGAAGGTTGGGTAGCTACGATAGGAGCCATACAATAAGTAATCAGGGCAATAATGATGGTAGTTACACCAAAAACATGAAATTGTGATTGCTTTACATAATAGTTTAATCCCAACAGCAATCCCAATACCGCTCCACCTCCCATAAACAGACGCATATCCGTAGGGTCTAAGATATAAAGCAAGTAACCCAGTATACCAATAAAGGTAAAGGTGCGGTCGGTTCCGAAAAGAGTAGTTTCACCCTCACGCTTCAGACTGATTCGACGTTGCGAAAGTCCGATTAATAAAGAAAACAAGGTTACTAAAACAAAAGTAACCAATTCACGCGGCACATAACTGTACAACTGTTCCATATCCATACACTGCTCTCTTTTTTATATAAGAACAAATATACGGTTTATTTGTTAACGCTCACCACGTTTTATACGGTTTTTTCATTAGCTGTGAGTTATAGTAGCGTATGTCGCCCGTTACCTCCTCACCAATAAAGTCGGGTTTTACAAAAGCCTCATCTTCCGATTCCAGCTCTACTTCTGCCACAATAAGTCCTTCATTCTCATCATAAAACTCGTCGACCTCAAATACATGTTTGCCACTACGTACCAAATAACGGGTCTTGTCAATAATCCCCGGTTCGCAAAGCCTCATCAATTCTTCTGCTTCTGATAAGGCCAGCTCCTTTTCCCATTCATAACGACTGGTACCGGAAGCATTAGAAGCTCCCTTTATTGTCAGATAACCTTTTTCATCCCGAATACGAACCCGGACAGTACGCCCGCGAGCACTACTGATATACCCCTGCACAATATGACTCTGCGCAAAAGCCGAAGACTTGAATTCACCGATAACTAAAAATTTACGTTCTATTTCCTGTGCCATGGCACAAAGATAAATTAAAAATTGAGAATTAAAAAATGATAGTTTGATACCTCACATCATGTATCAGAAAACTACAATTCTTAATTCTCAATTTTCAAGTCTCTATTTATTTCAGAATCTCGTCATGAACTCAATCACGATTTTGTCCCGTTCCGATTCTTTTGGAACGCCGGAGTTCTTATAGAAATATTTCTCGAAGTTCAGTCGGAGGTCGGCAATGAAAGCTTTGGAAAGACTTAATGTGATTCCGCCTGTCACACGATGTCGGGCATAATCATTTATAATCAAAGCTTTTGTCGTTTCATCCATCTTACCATCACTATGATCGGTCATCATATCATAGCGAGCCAGGAAGGAGATTTTATTGAATACTTTCTTTAATGGTAAATCGTAATTAATAAAACTATTCACCGCATGAACATCTTTAAATGCTTCGTGACCGTACATTTTATATAAATATTCCGCCTCAATATGAAAACGGTCATTCTGATAATAGACACCGGCATCGTACATATTAATCCGCACATTTTCCGGTTTTATCATTTGGGTGCTAAGTGTCAGATTCCAGTTCTTATTAGGCAGTAACTGCGCTTTTATGGAGTAATTCAGCGTTTTATGCCATTCTTTCTGATTTGTCAGACCGGAGCCGTTAAACAATCCCCCTTCAAGAATAAATGGGAAACCGTCTTTATTCGTATAACCAGCCGTCAAACCGACATCACGCACATTTCCTACTTGCTTGGCAATGAATGAACGGTTGGCAAAATACTGCTGATGTGGTGAGCGGTGAGCATCTATCGTGAAAGGAACGCGCATCTGACCGATCGTAAAATTCAGGTCTTTCACCGGAAAAACACGTGCATACGCATCAAGCATCTTGATAGAGCCTTCATCGGAAAGGTCGATTTCCGCTTTATAAGCAACTATCGGATGCACATTTCCCGAAACACTGAAGCGTGCATTACGTACTTCAAAACGGCTTTCACTTGTTTCTGTCTGGTATTCGTACTTTCCCCGGATTGTTCCGTGAATCTCCGGCAGATAATCCTTAAACTCCATGGTCTGTTTATCCAGCATCTTACCATCCCCTGCATCTTCTTTTGCCTGTCCAAAGGCCATTGTCGCCAGCAAAAGCATAACGACGGTTGTTCTGATTCTACTCATTTCAGTTGTCTGCTACTAAATTCACGGCAAAAGTACAACTGTGAGGATATACGGAGATGACAAATTAACTACGGGAAAATGACAGAAAAGTTACATTTATATTACAGAGAACACAAATGCATTACAAAACAAAGAGTTCGCCACAAATTACGCAGATTAACACAGATCGGATTTGATATTTATCCTATCAATAACCAAACAATCTGGGTTAACCGTATAATTTGTGGCGAACTTATCAGCCGAAAAAGGAAAATGCGATCAGCATAATCAATGCCAAAATAATTAATGAGACGAACACTATTTTGACAACCTTCTGGGCTTGTTCTTCTTCTTTCTTACTAATTGCTACTTTTTTCTTCACCTTACCCATAATAGTTAGCTTTAAAGTTCAACGCTAACAAAGTAAGTACAAATCTATTAACTTTCCAAAAATAATTCTTGCTAATTTTATTTTTTATGATTCTTGTGAAGAAAACTCCATCAAATAAGCTTTGATAAAGCCATCTATTTTGCCATCCATCACACCGTTCACATCCGAAGTCTGATAGTTGGTACGATGATCTTTCACGCGACGGTCATCAAATACGTAGCTACGGATCTGGGAACCCCACTCGATCTTCTTCTTACCGGCTTCCACTTTCGCCTGTTCTGCCATACGATGCTGCAATTCCTTATCATACAAGATGGAACGTAGTTGACGCATTGCATTCTCACGGTTCTTCGGCTGGTCACGAGTTTCGGTATTTTCAATCAGGATTTCTTCTTCCTCACCGGTATAAGGATCTTTGTATTGATAACGCAAACGGACACCGGATTCTACCTTATTTACATTCTGTCCACCGGCACCACCGCTTCGGAATGTATCCCAAGAGATGTTGGCAGGCAAAATATTTACCTCGATACTGTCATCCACCAGCGGAGTAACGAATACAGAAGCAAAGGAAGTCATACGTTTACCTTGCGCATTGTACGGAGAAACACGAACCAGGCGGTGCACACCGTTCTCTCCCTTCAAATAACCGTATGCAAAATCACCTTCAATATTGATAGTACAGGTTTTGATTCCGGCTTCGTCACCTTCCTGAAGGTTGGCAATGGTAGCTTTATAACCGTTGGTCTCGGCATAACGCAGATACATACGCATCAGCATAGAAGCCCAGTCCTGACTTTCCGTACCACCGGCACCTGAATTGATTTTCAACACACAATCCATCTGGTCGGCTTCGTCACGAAGCATATTTTTGAGTTCGAGTGCCTCTACCGCTTCACTAGCTTTGGCGTAAGCAGCGTCCACATCTTCCTCGGTCACCAGTTCTTCTTTATAGAAATCAAATGCCAGTTCAAGTTCATCTGCCAATGTCTTGAGTTCGTTGTATCCTTCAATCCACTTTTGCAGGTCTTTCACCAATTTCATTTGAGCTTCGGCCTTCTTCTGGTCATCCCAAAATCCCGGAGCTTGTGTTCTTAATTGCTCTTCTTCGACTTGAATTTTCTTCCCGTCGATGTCAAAGATACCTCCTCAGCGCATCAGTGCGCTCTTTCACGTCTTTAAGTTGTTCAATAGTAATCATTTGATTTACAATTTTATTATTTACAAAATTCAGATATCGGGGGACAAAGATAAGCAAAAATCTGCTACCTTTGTTTTTGTTATTAAAATGTTGTCATATTATGAACAAACTATTGAAACTTTCTTGCTTGTCACTCTTCCTGACATAATATCTGGGTACTTCGGACATAACACCGGAGGAACTGAAAAGTGAATTCTATCGCTTGGCTTGTACTTTCTACGTATCTCCGGGCAACGAACGTACGTATGTCGTACTCTCCGGACTGAATGAGAATATGCCGGAATCGGAGGCTGCATTCAAACTGGCTAAAGACGGATTAACGAACCGCCTGCGTACCGAACGTATCATCAAAGGTGACATCATCTGGAGTTATATCAATGCACAGGACCTAGGCCAAAACGTAGACCCGCGTATCAAGCTCTACAATGATATACAGAACATGACGCTGAAAGACATTGCCGATTTCCAAAAGCAATGGGTAAAAGGACGCACGTATGTTTATTGCATTCTGGGAGATAAGAAGGATTTGGAACTGGATAAGCTGAAAGCTGTAGGTCTTATTGAAGAATTGACACAGGAGCAGATTTTCGGATACTAAAAAGGAACGAATAAACTAAGTATGTCTTCTAAATAAGTTTATACTATCAAAATCAAGAAGTTTTTCTTTATAAGGAATTTGTAAAAATGAAAACAATACAAACTAATTAGGGAGATGTACTTATAAATAATAAACGGTGAACAACTCTGCCAATTGCACAGATTTTGTTCACCGTTTTATTGTTTGCGACTTATCGTTTACGGTTTACCGTTTCATATTTAACGTTCACCGTCCATCGCTTATTTCTCATTTTCTTCGTACATCTTTTCAATCTGCTCACTATAATTCTTGGCAACTACCGACCGTTTCAATTTCAACGTATTAGTCAGTTCTCCACGTTCCATACTGAACGGTTCGGGAAGCAGAGTGAAACGTTTGATTTGCTCATAGTGTGCAAATTGCTGTTGGAGTGTATCAATCCGTGCACGGAACAATCCTACAATCTTCGGATGTTTCAACAGTTCCTCCATATCTTTGTATTTAATGCCTTTTTCTTCCGCATACTCTTTCACAAACCCATATACAGGAACAATCAGAGCGGAAACAAACTTACGCTGATCGGCAATAATGGCAATCTGGTCAATATAACGGTCAATAACCAATTTCGTTTCCAAAGCTTGCGGAGCAACATATTTGCCGTTCGATGTTTTGAATAGGTCTTTAATGCGTTCCGTCAGGAAAAGCTGGCCATTTTTAAAGTAACCGGCATCACCTGTATGAAACCAGCCATCCGGTTCAATGGCAGCAGCCGTAGCTTCTGCTTTCTTATAATAACCTTTGGTAATCGTCTTGCCCCGAAGAAGAATTTCATTGTCTTCACCGATTTTCACTTCAATTCCCGGAAGTACAACACCTACTGAACCGATATCATAGCCAACCGGCAATGTACAAGATACAGTGGCCGTCGATTCCGTCAAACCATATCCTACCACCATATTGATTCCTACCGAATGGACAAATTCATTGATTTCATCGGGGACGGCAGCACCGGCAGTCGGGAAAAAGTTACCGTTCTCAATACCGATTGTTTTTTTCAGTAGAGAGTAGATTGTCTTTTCGTAGAATTTATATTTCAGTTGATTCATCACCGGAGGAGTCTTACCCAAACGCAGATAATCCAGATTATGGATTCTACCTACCCGGATAGCATCCAGCATCAGTGCTTTCTTCAACCCTGTTGTTTCGTTAATTTTCTCCTGTACACCTGCATATACTTTCTCCCAGAAACGGGGAACACTACACATCAGTGTCGGACGAATTTCCTTAATCGTTGTCTGAATATCCGCCGGACGGAGATTGATACAAATCTGCACTCCTTTATGAATACAGAGATAACACCATGCTTTCTCAAACACGTGTGTCAAGGGGAGGAAGTTCATAGATACATCCTTATCCGACATAGTCGTCAAACGGTCATCGTGTGTATGAAACTGTTCCAGATAACAGGAATGATGAAGCATGACGCCCTTCGGTTCACCCGTTGTGCCGGATGTATAGAGAATGTTTGCCAAGTCATCATAAGAAGCCCGTTCGGTACGTTCTTCTACCGTATTATTGTGAGGCAATCCCTCTCCCATCGCCATAAACTCATCAAAATAGATAGACGATACGTCGCGAGGATCTTTCACTACCGAACGGTCAAAAATAATCAGTTGTTGCAGAGAGGTGCAGAAACCAAAGATGCTGAAAGCAGCATCATACTGGTATTGCTCGCCTACAAAAAGGAAACGAATCTGCGCATCATTAATGATATATTGCGCCTGCGCAGGTGAACTCGTTGCATAAAACGGAATAGTAACAGCCCGATTGGCAAACGCGCCAAAGTCGACATAGAACCATTCGGGTTTATTTTGTGAAAATATACCGATATTCTCTTGTTCTTCTACTCCCAATGCCACGAAAGCATTAGCTGCTTGCCGTACTGATCCGGAGAACTGCTTCCATGAAATAGGAATCCATTGAGCTGTCTCATAGTCACGGTATTTTAAGGCTACCTTGTCGCCATATTTTTCGGCCTGACGATGGACCAGGACAGATAAATGATGATAAGTCATACTCTTTGTATTAGTAAATATGGTACAAAGGTATTAGTTTTATTTGAAACTATTGCTCAAAACGACTATCTTTGTGCAAATATTAAGGTATAGATAAAAGATTTGCACTATGAAATATGATATTCCGTATATGACAACAGAGGCTGTAAGCCTGCTTAAATCACTGATTAGTATTCCTTCAATCAGCCGGGAAGAAACCCAAGCTGCGGATTTCCTGCAAAACTATATTGAAATGGCAGGTATGCAGACGGGACGTAAAGGAAATAATGTGTGGTGCTTTAGTCCTATGTTTGATCTGAAGAAGCCGACTATTTTACTTAACTCCCACATAGACACAGTGAAACCTGTTAACGGTTGGCGAAAAGATCCGTTCACTCCACGTGAAGAAAACGGTAAGTTATATGGATTAGGAAGTAACGATGCCGGTGCCAGCGTTGTTTCGTTATTACAGGTGTTCCTGCAACTATGTCGTACTTCGCAGAAGTATAATCTGATTTATCTGGCCTCTTGTGAAGAAGAAGTTTCAGGCAAGGATGGCATTGAGAGTGTATTACAGGGGCTCCCTCCTGTTTCGTTCGCCATAGTAGGTGAACCTACAGAGATGCAACCCGCCATTGCCGAGAAGGGATTAATGGTACTAGATGTTACCGCAACAGGTAAAGCAGGACACGCAGCGCGTAATGAAGGAGACAATGCTATTTACAAAGTATTGGATGATATTGCCTGGTTCCGTGACTATCGTTTTGAGAAAGAATCGCCCTTGTTGGGTCCCGTGAAGATGAGTGTTACTGTTATCAATGCCGGTACACAACACAATGTGATTCCCGACAAATGTACTTTCATCGTCGATGTCCGGAGTAACGAGCTTTACTCAAATGAAGAACTGTTTGCTGAAATCAAAAAGCATATTTCCTGTGAAGCCCAAGCTCGTTCATTCCGTCTCAATTCTTCACGAATTGACGAGAAACACCCATTTGTACAGAAAGCTATGAAGTTAGGACGCGTTCCTTTTGGTTCTCCAACATTGTCCGACCAAGCACTAATGTCCTTCCCATCGGTAAAAATTGGTCCGGGCCGTTCGTCACGTTCACACACGGCAGAAGAATATATCATGTTAAAAGAAATAGAAGAAGCTATCGGACTTTATTTAGAGCTATTGGACGGACTTCTGATTTAATAAAAGTCATTGGTGAATTGATAATTGTTATCCTATTATATAGTTCTCAACTATCAATTCACCCATACAATAAAAACAAAGCAACGATTATTCAAACAACTTCGATAAAGCTTCCTCCAGTTTTTCACCCCTTAAGTTTTTGTCTATAACAATTCCCGTAGGATCTACAAGGAAAGTTCTGGGTATAGCATAGATACCATATATATCAGAAGCATCCACATCCAACAATTGTACCCAATTCATTCCAAGTTCTTCAACAGCAGCCCTCCAAGGTTTCAGTTTCCGATCTGTAGATATGCTAATCACCTCAAATCCCTTAGAAGCATATTTTTCATAAGCAGCTTTCACATTGGGCATTTCATGCCGGCAAGGTCCGCACCATGAAGCCCAAAAGTCAATCAAGACATATTTTCCCTTACCCACATAATCAGACAAGAGCTTCATGTTGCCAGCATTGTCTTTCACTTTAGCATCCGGGAAACGTTCGCCAATCTTTATCTTGGCATCCATTTCCTGCCGTTTCTTTTGTTCTTCACGCTGCTCCGGAGTCATTTTATTTTCAAGTTCCG
Source organism: Bacteroides sp. 1001302B_160321_D4 (assembly GCF_015667765.1). NCBI lineage: Bacteria > Pseudomonadati > Bacteroidota > Bacteroidia > Bacteroidales > Bacteroidaceae > Bacteroides > Bacteroides sp. 1001302B_160321_D4. Next base: position 114,089 of record NZ_JADPLO010000003.1, read on the forward strand.
CCTTCCTTCGCAGCTCTGCTTGGTTCTTCTTTTCCACAATATTTCTCACCAAATTATTTTGTGAAAACAGAGGCGAAGCTTCTTTCATCAGAATCTTCATATCATCAAAAGGCATCATCATACCTCCAACGGAGAAAAGATATACACCCACTATACTATTCTTATAATCCTTTATACAATGTGATACAGAATCCACTTGTGCAAGAAAATTCTTCTCTATTTTATCATATCTTGCTCTAAATGCAGTATCATTCACCATCTTATCAGCAAATTCTTCAGATTTCATTCCAGCCATTAACTTATAAATACTATCTGATGTTTTCAACATATTATCCATTATTAGCTGCATACGATTTAAAGCTATATTCAATGAATCATTTAAAGGCGTTCCCCCTCTCTTATTCGCAGCAATATTTACTGATATTTCTCCTTTTTCGAAAATCAACGGATAGGTTTCTCCATCCATATCCTTGATGATTGCAATATCCGGCATCTGATGTACACCAGAAAAAGAGAACTTACCTTTTTCCACTGTTGTACTGTCCAAAACGACTTCTTTAGCTTGCTCTCCATCTCCCATCAGGCATAAATACAACAATTGATTATTCAATTCCTCATCAGCAATACCTCGGATAGAGAATTTCTCTTGGGCAGAAGAAAATATAGCAATAGCACAAAACGTGCATAAAATCATAATTCGATTTCTCATACGGAATAAGTTTATATCAAAAAAAAAGTTCACACTCATGTTCAATACCTGCTATTGTCATTTCAAATTCTAATAATCATTTGAACTAATAATAGATCTTCTTATTTTTCTTATCGGAAACGACCTGATAATCTTTCACCTTTACATTAAAATATGATTTAGACTTTCCATCATCATTAGAAGGCAACTGTTCTTTATCTTTTTTGTGTGGCAACTCAAGAATATCTATTTCTTTCACACTCTTCTTCAGTTTCGGGAATAAAAGACTGATATAAATATATTTATGATTAAATCCTTTGACAGCCAACAGCCTCCCCATCGGAGCTCCACCATCATATCCCCGCACATTATACTCATCGCCACTTTTCTTATCGATAATCTTAAATCCCGGACTATAATACAACCATTGCCAATCCCAATAAATAGGTTGTATGAATGTCACTTTAGTATCATTCTTTCTCCTTTCAATCGAATATAAAGAAGGAGTTGTAGACCTCCCATTCTCATACGCTTTCTCATACACCTCTTCAGGAACTATAACTATACTATCGCTTGGAAGCATATAGGCTTGTGCATATAATTCTTTATCACGCTTCTTCTTTTGCTCATATTCTTTCAACCGCTGTTCACCTCTTTTTACTCGTTCACTTTTCTCCGGCATTATCTCTTTGAACATCTCTGTCTGGAGTTGCTGCACTAACAACGGCATTGCTTCACGCATAACAATCAACGAAGCCTCTTTATATTTTTCACCTACAGGAGATTCATAAAATGCAGCAACAACCTTCAATTCTTCCAATGTTAAATGCTTCTCATAAATAGGCATATACATTTCAAATATCTTATTTTCCATCTTCTGTTTCCATTTTTTAGCAAACTCATTCCAATAAACCTCATTTTCTTTCGGCGCATTTAATTTCATTATAGAAGATAATTTCTGGAAAAAGTCATCTGTAGTAGTCGAAGTACCAGAAAAGTCCATAATCTTCTTCAACGTTTCTTTGTACTCATCTGTCGCATTTGTATTTTGTGCAGAAGCTGGTAAAATTAAAGTAAACAGTGCAATTATGCACATCATTACTTTGGGAAGGAAAATGTTTTTCATAATTATCTGATTTTATTTATTTTGATTCCATATTTTATTTTGCATTTCCTACAAAGATACACATTAAATCTATATCATTTAATAGAATAGTACAATCAATGAGGCTACTATCCGGCTGCCCTGCAATGTATAGATAAACGAAATATCCCCTATTCATCCCTAATTATAACATTCATCCCCCTCTCTTATCAAAATGACTTTGAACAATTCATTTCATCTTTTGATATGATATTATTATCTTTTTCTCACATACTTCGTTCATTTTTCGTAATTAACGCTATCTTTGCAATAGGTCGCTAAATCTAAATAAGACTTTCAAAATACATAATATACGAATATGAAAAAGATTTTATTTTTATATATCATTCATCTAGGATTTGCCCTACAACCCATACAAATTCAAGCTTGTTGTCTCGACAATGAGGCTGTTCTCGCCAATGGGACTGCCATTATTCTACAATCACCTAAAGTGGACAATACCAAAACCATTCAGTTCATCAAAGATTTCTACGCAAACTACGTTTTTGGAGCAAAGAATTATGTTCCGGCAGTAAAAAAGCATTGTACAGCCAAATTGCAAAAGCAGCTGAAAGATAACTACGAGTATGACGGCGAAGGATATGCGATATGGAACTTCCGAACAGGTATGCAAGACGGACCAAGCGACATATCTAAAGTAACATCAGTAACTGCATTGGGAAATGGTTTATACAAGGTCAATTTCATTGATATGGGAATAAAGGGTAACCGTACTTTGAAAATTATCGACGTAAACGGGACACTGAAGTTCGATGCTATTAAATAGTCCCCTCTAAGCAGATATATTATCAATTTAACAGATAACTAAAAAAGCCTTACTATTCAATCAAACAATGAAAGTAAATCATCTATAAGACTACATCCTTCACCGCTTTCACCTTCTTCCCGAAACCTCCGTCCAGAGCAGGAAAGCGGGTGAAAGCGAGTATGCAAAAGCCCTTCTATCACGCTTTCACCACTTTCACCGACACACTTCAAATCGACGCTTACTCAAATCGTTTCCGCTTACCGCCGGAGCACATCACGAGACACCCCGTAATAACCCGCTGCAGCCACATAAATCGGCTGCATACGTTTGCCGATATTTCGCAATTTACCTTCTTCCAGCAATCGCCGGAGATGACGATTCGCCGTAGTCCGTGTCATGCAGCATACTTCCTGAAAATCATAACGAAGCATTACGTCATGATCGGCGAAATATTCCTTCAGCCGCATATCTATCTCCACCTCCGACAAAGACTCCGAATGGCGTGCATACTTACTCCGGCTGGCTTTGACACCTACCAATTCACCCCGCAGGCGAGCATCCGGACGGAAACCGATTGTTTTCAGTTCCATCTTCGACCATTTGTTTTTAGTACTGCGGGTCACCTTTTGCGTGCTCCTCAAAATAGGGGCAAAATAGCCTAGCCCCTCGATATGTACCTCGCGTCCTTCACGTAGTTCTTCACCACAAATTTGGGCCAGCATCTCGAACGCATTTTTTACATCACCTACGGAAAGCGAACTGCGTCCGTGAATCATCCGGCACAGTTTATCCGTTCCCACCTTACCATTCAAAAAAATGCGGGGATGCAAACCTTTCTCTTCCGAATCATCGGACTCACCGGGATTCTCATACCAATCGTAAAGTATAGCCATTAGTAGTTAACGTTTTGATAGTGAATATATTTCATGTAAAAACTTTAAGTTTATTATTAAACCACTACTGTGGTTCATTCAAATCACAGTCGTTATCCAATTAGATCACTCTTGTCATTTGATTGGACCACGAAAGTGAATCAAAAATAACTCTTCGTCAAAGATACGATAAAAAATAGAGAAAAGGACGATAAGAAGCCGCCTTCTTCAGTCAAGTAGAAATTAATATTTTTTCCGGAGAAATACTTGCAAACCGGTATCATCCGATAGTACATTCGCAGTATCAGCGCTGAACAATAAACCGATTTTAATCACTAAAAAATAGAAAAAATAATGAATGCAATAACATTGATATGGAGACAGGTATTGAAGGAACTAAAATTGTTTCAAATGAAAGAGAACAAAGAAGATGCAGTTGAGAAAACAGACAAAGAGCCACAGAAAACGCTAAAATGTCATGAAGATAAATATACCGTTCTCCTGCCGGACACTGCACCGCCTACTGGAAGGGAGAAAGAGGCAGAGCGAAAACAACCGGTTCGGTTAACCCAAGAGGTACGTACATTCCTGCAAAAACAGTATGATTTTCGTTACAACCTATTGACGGAAGAAACGGAATATCGCCCTGCCAACAAACGTGCCGTTCCTTTCGAACCTGTAAATAAGCGGGAACTGAACACTTTCTGCATGGAAGCACACGACCAGGGCATATCCTGCTGGGATAAAGACTTGAGCCGTTACATTTATTCCACTTGTATTCCTGAATACCATCCTTTCCGGCTTTACATGGAAGAACTGCCCGGCTGGGATGGGACAGACAGACTGGAGGCTTTGGCGCAGCGTGTCTCTGACAATCAGCTCTGGATAAAAAGCTTCCATACCTGGATGCTGGGACTCACCGCCCAATGGTTAGGCATGACGGGAATACATGCCAACAGCGTAGCCCCCATACTTGTCAGCAGCGAGCAGGGACGACAAAAATCCACATTTTGCAAGGCACTGATGCCGCCGGCACTGTCACGTTATTACATGGACAACCTGAAACTGTCTGCACAAGGAAAACCGGAAAGGTTACTTGCCGAAATGGGACTCCTGAACATGGATGAATTTGACAAGTACGGAACGCAGCAAATGCCATTATTGAAAAATCTAATGCAAATGGCAAACCTAAATATCTGCAAAGCTTATCAAAAGAATTTCCGCAACTTGCCGCGCATCGCTTCTTTCATCGGTACAAGCAACCGCTTTGACTTGCTCACCGATCCCACCGGTAGCCGGCGATTCATCTGCATTGAAGCAGAACATCTGATCGATTGCGAAGGGATCATGCACGATCAGATCTATGCCCAACTGAAAGCTGAACTGCTCTCCGGCATCCGCTATTGGTTCACAAAAGAAGAGGAACGGGAACTGCAACGCCACAATGCTGCTTTTTATCATCCGTGTCCGGCAGAGGAAATCTTTCATGCCTGCTTCCGGATAGCTAAAGATGATGAAGAGGGAAGCGAACGGCTCTCGGCTTCGGATATATTCAGGAGACTGAAGATGTATAACCCCGCTGCCATGCGAGGAAGTAATCCGGCTACATTCGCGCAAGTTTTACTTGCGGCAGGGGTCACCCGCAAACATACCAAATATGGGAATGTGTATCTGGTGAAACCGATGAAAGCGGCATAAAGCTTCAAATAGAGGAAGGGTTCACCCGTAAGGATCTGGGGAGTAATGGTTTATAATAGGAGTGAAAGAGGTGAAAGAAGTAAAAAGAAAAAGAGGACATTAAGAGGGAAATAAGCTATAAACAGTAAGATTTTGAATAGAAAATCAGGAAAAACTTGATTATCTATTCAATATCTTACTGTTTATAGCCTAGGATCATCTGCCTGAAGTCAGTAGTATATGCTACTTTGTTTCCGGATATTTATCCTACTATCCATTTACTGCCCGGTATAAACGAAATGATCTTAGTTGTTACAAAACAACAGATAAACGTAACCACTGCGATACATGGTATAGCGGCAACAGTGGGAAGCGCCAATGTATCTTTGAACACAGTCACCCACAGTCCGAGCCAGAATATGTGCATAAGATACATGCCATAGCTAAGTTTCGATGTTTCCGTCACCAACTTGGGAGCTTGCGGACGTTTGATACATGTAAACATAAGGAATGTACCCGTTGTGAGAAGCACACAGTTAATGGTACAGAAAGCCCATCCTATTTCTATTACAGGTGTGGAATGGAGTTCGCCGGGTATAGCCTGCACATAGAATGAATAAATAGTCCATACAGCACCGATCACCATTAAAATGGTTCCTATAATGAAACGTTTGGAACGGTTCCAGGTAAGGTGTACACGAATGTAATGCGCTAGAACAAGATAGCCCAGATAACCGGAGAAGTACCACAACATGTGGTATTCATTCCAGAAACATTGTCCCCACACTTCACCGCACCAACGATTGAGATAAGGCATACAGGTTGACAACACGAACAGCCCTATAAAGAAACGTTCTTCTTTAGCCGTGGCTTTTCTCAACCATGGGGATATAATTGGGATAAACAAATAAAGGCTTATCAGAGGATACATAAACCACAAGTGTCCGGCTAGCGTCGGGAAATTCAGGAATATCCGCGACAAGTCCTTCATAGATGTTTCTCCGTCTATCTGTCCCCACAACATAGGTAGAGTGCTGTACAGTAGCATGAATATGAAAAACGGTGGAAGGATGCGAAGACAGCGCTGGCGATAGAATTGCCACATAGACTGCTCTTCCTTCATCGGTGCAAGCAGGAAGGCAGAGACTATCATGAACAGGGGTACTGCCATACGTGAAAAACCGTCGTACACTGATACCCATAGCCGGTCTACTTCATTTGCCAAAAAAGACTGCGGACCTGCCATATCAGTGGCTCCGGGAGCACAGTAGAAATTCTCACTGGCATGAACAAGGATGACGAGAAAGCATGCAAACACACGGATGTAATCTAAAAAAACAATACGTTTCATTTATTCTAAGTTTTCTAGTTATTAATTTATTCTTTTGTGTTCGGGAACGCAGAGATTCTCAACCGTGCCGCCCCCATAGGGATCAATGTTATTTCTTCTTTATCACCTTTCACCGCATCTTCTTCCGGCAATACGCCACACAGTCCTGTTTCGTCTATCTTCCATTCAGGAACCGGACGACCGATAGCTTTTACTTCTAAAGGTACACTGGCTACTGTGAAAGGATAGTTGTCAGCCGGCCAGGATTTACGGATGACCTTGAAATTTTTCAAAGGTTCTTTCTTATCCAATACCAATGAATAATTCCAGGGGCTATCCGGATAGATTTCAGTAGTAGGCCATTTCTGGGGATCAGCACCTTTCTGCCATTTTGAATCACCGATAGCAGTCTCGCGACTGTCTTTCTCTACATATTTCTCTGCAATCTTGAGAGACAAAGTCAAAGGTCCGTAATCTACGCTTACGCTGTTTTTATTGACCTGCCAGGTACGCATAGACAAAGACATCGGAAGAGTCAATTCCACACGGTCACCATTCGCCCACTCGCGATTGATGCAAAGATATTTTCCCGCTACAGGAGCTGCACTTACCTTCTTGCCATTCACCCGCACTTCCGCTTTTTGAGTCCATGAAGGAATACGAAGATAAAATGGAAAAGCAACCTTTTCATCGGTAGAAACAGTGAAGGCAATGCCTTCTTCAAAAGGATAATTTGTCTCTTCGTGAAGAGTGATTTCCTTGCCGTCACCCACTTTCACTGTAGCTTTGCAAGCTGCATAAATAGCTGTTGCCACTCCGTTGTCGGGAGTTGCCAGTACCAGATGTTCGGTGAAGTAAGGCCAGCCCTGTGCATGATTGTGTTGGCAGCAACGACTGCTGAAAGGATTCATCGAAAGGAACGGGCCACGATTGTCAATGCCCGGATGATGATTCTTCGAATCACTGATGGCATGGTTCGGACAAGTGATATAACGCAATGCCTTGAAGTCCGGCATCACGGCAGCCGGATAAGAGTTGAACGCTACTTCTTCGCAGTGTTCCGCCCACATGGGATCTCCTGTCATACAAAGCATGATTTCATCGGAAGCCATTTGTTCTACCAAGCCGCAGGTTTCCACTCCCTGTCGGGGATCGATATATCCCAGACGAGCATTTTCATCTGCACCGAACATACCTCCGGGAACCTGTCCAAAAGTACGCCGTATCAGATGATGGACATTATAAGAGGCTTTCAGCATCGCTGAATCTCCGGTCTGCATATAATAAGTGGCAGGTTCACGGAAACATTGGGCGATATTTACATTGTGCCAGTTAGGTAAGGAGGTGGATTTCGTCCAGTCGGCTGTGTTACGGTGAATCTTCTCGGCCAGTTCGAGCAGGAAAGCATCCCCAGTATGGTTGTAAAGCCAGTAGATACTGATGATGTTATCACCGCCACGGCTTTTCTCCCAATAATCTTCCAGAAGTTGGTCATCGGGAACAGTCATCTGCCACTTGAAGTAATTCGTCATCAGGTCAATGACACGCTGATCTTGAGAATACTCATAATAAGATTGCAGACACCAGAGCATAATCATCTGTGCCCAAAGTTCGCGTTTGCCGTTACGTTCATTGACCGGACCGAAATAGCCATCCGGCTGGCGACTGGCAAATACACCTTCAATCCAATATTTGGTTTCTTCAATCATCTTCGGGTCATTCAGGATATATGCTAGATTGCCATACCCTTTGAGCCAGTAAGGGACTTCCTCCCAGCCGTGATCGCCACCAGTTGTCAACCAGGCATTATTATCCTTTTCCAGCCAAGCGCTGATTTCTCCCAAGTGTCCGGTCAGACCGTCACGCTGCAACTCCAGATACTTCTTCACCCATCCTTCAGGCTGAATACTACCTACCGGCAACTTTATAAAATTCAACGGTCGAAGCGGAGCGCGATACCCGATATAATTGGTATTGACGGACTGTATGTCCGGTCGGTCCACTACCGTCACCGTACCACTAGAAGAAGCAGACGCACAAGCTGTAACCGCCACTCCAAGCACTATCGATGCAAAAAGTCCTTTCGTTTTATTTTTCTTCATTTCGTCTATTCTATTCTCATTTAGATTATTTCAACTCTCATTGCGCTGCTTCAAGACGCATATTGTCAAGGTCCAGCAGCACTTTCTTTCCTATTCTCCGATAAAAGCCATTGCCTATAACTCCATCAAAGAATATACCGGGAACTATTTGGCCAAGAGGATATGTTTTTACAGCTTCCGGACCAGGAGGCTGCATTAATTTATCATCAAATATTATTGCAGGATCTTTTAACGTTTTATATGTGATCGCCCGTGCCTGATGCAGCATAGCTACCCCGAATGTATTCTTTTTACTGGTAGAACCAATCAGCAGTTCTTTCTGATGTTTCTCGTAAAATGCAGAATCTACTGTAATATATTCATCAGAACCCGTATCCAGATGAGCCGTAAAATCAGTTCCATTAAGTTTTATACGCATATACAAATCGTATTTGTATGCATAAACATTGGGGGCTTTAGAAAGGTGAGCATTGGGCACAGAGACGGGGAAACACATTCTGTTATGTTCGTAATCAGTCTGTATCTTCCCTATCAATTTCATTACCGGCAGTCCAAGAAACACACAATCCGTAAACAATGTACGCACCGAATCTACAACAGTATGAGCCTTCTTCCTCTTCTTTCTTCTCTTAATTGATAAACCGGATACAAATGGAACACTCGCGGTGTCCGAGTAAATGAAGGCTGGAATATTGTAAAAAGTTATATTTCCAACTTCAATAGAATCAATGATACTCCGGACAGAAATCAAGTTCTCATTGATCGTTACTTTATTCTCGTCAATGCTGTCATATCTAAAGCCCATCCCATCCGCCAACTTTCTACTTAGGATACAGTAGGGGCCCACCCCTGTATCAAAGATAGTGTTCTGTGATATTCCATTATATTTTGCCTGGAAAACAGACTTATCACCTTCTTCTATATCAACAAAAGAAGACGTTTCGTTCCGTTTCATTTTTATAGGAGGCAGATTCACTGCATTTTCAGCATAGGATAAGAAATTCTCTGTAGCAGTTCGCCATTCCTCATATTCTTTTCCGCCTATATTTGTCTTTGTAAGACTTTCATTCCAAATTCGTTTCATCTGCAGATAAGTATCCAATGCCTTATCCGTATCCCCTAGTTCTATGTACGCATCAAACAAATTAGAATAAAAAACAAGTGTTTTCTCCCCAAAAGTTGCATAATGGTGAGGTATAAACTGCTCTAAATAGTAAGCGACACTGTCTGTCTTGTTTAAAAATTGCGCCATTCGAAATTTATAGTATAACTCTAAATCAGGAGGGACTGTCGTTGTCTCTGATAGATTCTCGTACAATTCCTTTGATTCAAAATATCTTCCATTATACATTAGCTTGTCCAACTCTTGTAATCGTTCAACAGCGACCTGTCCATGTAATGTAAGTGGAGTAAGCATAAAAATAAGACAGATGATATAATATGACCTACGATATCTCATACTACTATTGATTTACATTTTCTTTCTTTTATAGGCTATCTCATTATCCAGTGAGCTTTATTTGGCATCAACTTATACATAAAAACACCCAACTCTCATTGCACTGCTTCAAGACGCATATTATCAAGGTCCAGCAGCACTTTCTTTCCTATGCTTCGATAAAAACGATATCCTACAAATCCATCAAAGAGTGGTGCTATAGATTTAACAGAATATACCCTTACCTCATCATCTATAGTCGGAGGCTGCATTAATTTGTTATCAAATATAATTACAGGATTTTTTAATGATTTATATGAGGACATCCGCGCCTGATGTACCATAGCTACTCCAAACCTATTCTTTTTCATTACAAAACCAATTGGCATCTCTTTCTGATGTTTTTCATAAAATGCAGAATCAACTTCAATATATTCACCAGATCCAGTATCCAGATTAGCCGTAAAATCAATGTCATTAAGTTTTATACGCATATAAAGCCCTTTTTCGTATGCATAAATATTTGCTTCCTTGGAAAGAGTGACATCTGAAACAGGGAAACACATTCTATTATGATCATAATCAGTCTGTATTTTCCCTATCAACTTCATGATCGGTAGCCCAAGACATACACGCTCCGCCACCCATGTACGCACCGAATCTAAAGCCTTCTTCATCCGCCTCTTCTTCCTTAATGAACTGGATACATACGGAATACTTTCAGATTCCTTATAGATAAGGGTAGGAATATTATAAAAGGTGATATTTCCGACTTCAATAGAATCGATAATACTTCGGACACAAACCAAAGTCTCATTCACCACTACTTTATTCCTTTCAATGCTGTCATATCGAATCCCCATCCCCTCGGCTAACTTTTTACTCAAAAAACAGTAAGGTTGCATCCCTGTATCAAAGATAGTAGTCTGTGATATCCCATTATACTTTGCTTGAAAAACAGGTTTGTCATGTCCTTTTATATCCACAAAAGAAGATGTATTGCTCCGTTTCATTGTTATAGGAGGCGAATTCACGGCACTTTCAGCATAGGATAAAAAATTTTTAATATCAGTTTGCCACCCCTCATACGCTTTACCATTTATATTTGAAAGACTTTCATCCCAAAGCTGTTTCATTTGTTGATAAGTACATAGTGCCTTATCTTTATACCCAAGTTCAATGTATGCATCAAACAACATAGAATAAAGAATTAACACTTGATTTCCACAATCCTCATAATAATAAGGTATATACTTCTCCAAATAGTAAACAGCACTATCCGTCTTGTTCAAAAACTGTGCCATCCTAAATTTATAGAACAAATCTAAATCAGAAGGGATAGTTGTCGTATCAGACAGATTCTTATACAGCTCTTTTGATTCAAAATATCTCCCATTAAACATTAGCTTGTCCAGCTCCTGTAACCGTTCTGCATCTACCTGTCCGCATAATGTAAGCGGAGTAAGCATAAATATAAGACAGATGATATAATATGTTTTCCAGTATCTCATAAATTATTGATTTCCATTTCCATCTTTTGAAAAAGAGCTGCCCGATAACAGACTTATCAATCCCCCTACTCCCGTAAACCATAGAAATATATTGTAGAGAACAGTCCCAATAAGAGACGGAAGGCCGTAATAAAGCCTCACAAATAGCTGCCTATGAATATATTCCGAAATAAATAATTGGCAACCGAGAGCAGGGAGCTGATTCATAAATCCATTATTTGTCTACAGAGAATTTGAAGATACATTGGCTTGTATACTTTTCGCCCGGGCGAAGTACAGCCGACGGCCATTCCGGTTTGTTCGGAGTATCCGGATATTTCTGTGTTTCGAGACATACGGAAGCACGTTGGTTGTAAGTAATGCCTTTCTTTCCTGTCAGCGAACCATCGAGGAAATTACCTGCATATACCTGAATACCCGGTTCATTAGTATAAACGTCGAGTACGATACCAGTCTTCGGTGATTTCAAAGAAGCGCATTTACGGGTTACGTCGCCTTTCGTGTTCAATACCCAGTTGTGATCGTAACCATTGCCGTTTTTCAGCTGTACGAAATCATAGTCGTTGATACGTTCGCCTACCGGAGTCGGGGTGCGGAAATCCATCGGAGTTCCTTCTACCGGAACGATCTCGCCAGTTGTCATGAAAGTACTGTCCACCGGAGTATAATAGTCCGCATCCACCATCAACAAATGACCGGAGTTGTTGCCGGCATCGCCTTCAAGATTAAAATAAGAGTGGTTGGTCATATTTACAATCGTCGGTTTGTCTGTTTCCGCTTCGTATTGAATATCGATGGCATTATCGTCCGTCAGTTTCATCAACACTTTACAAGTGATGTTTCCCGGAAAACCTTCTTCACCGTCTTCTGCACGGTAAGTCAACTGTAATTCCTGCGGATTCAACAATGCTGCATCAAACACCCGGTATTGGAATCCTTGCGGTCCGCCGTGCAAACAATGACCGTAGTTATTGCGGGGAAGCTGATATTCTACACCATCCAAGGTAAACTGTCCCTGATTGATACGATTGGCATAACGTCCGATAGTCGCACCGAAATCCGAAGGCTTGCTGATATAGTCCTGAATAGAATCGAAACCGAGAACAACATCACGCATCTGTCCGTCTTTGTCGGGAACCATCACTGAAACAATACGTCCACCGAAGTTCGTGATACAAACTTCCATGTTGTTCTTGTTACGCAGAGTGAACAAATCAGTCTTCTTTCCATCTACTTCTGTCTGGAATTTACTCTGCAATAAACCGGAATCTGTAGCCTTTTCAGCTTTCGGAGTACAAGCTGCCATTAAAAGGGCGGCAACTGCCCATACACATAACTTTTTCATGATACAATTGTTTTTTAAATATTAGTTTTCAGCTATTCATATTTAGATGCAGACGACGCGGATAACGCGTTTTTTCTAATTTTGCATCAGAAAAAGAGCCGCATCACCCGCGTTATCCGCGTTCAAATTACTATGTCAGCATATTACTGTATACTATTCAATAAATCTACCTTTCCTTCATTAACCAACTTCAAAATCAACTCACCGAAAAGAGTATTCTGCCAGGCAAACCATGCGCGGGTAAATTTCTTCGGATTATCCTTATGGAAAGATTCGTGCATAAAGCCGGTGTCAGCATCCGTGTCCATCAACATCTTAATGCAAGTCTTGATTTCGGCATCATTCTGACTTGTGAAGGCTTTCATCATAATACTCATCGGCCATACCATATCGTAACCGATATGCGGTCCGCCGATTCCTTCGCCTGCCTTGCCTTTAAAGAAATAAGGATTGTCCTCACTCCACACAAAACGGCGGGTATTCTGATAAATCGGATCGTTTACATTCACATCACCCAAATAAGGCATCGCAAGCAAACTCGGCACATTGGCATCATCCATCAGATGATGATTTCCAAAACCATCTACCTCGAATGCATAGATTTTACCATATTTAGGATGGTTATACACCGCATATTTCTTTAAAGCTGTTTCCACCTCCTGCGCCAAGTCCTTACATTCTTTAGACAAAGCTGTCTTCTTATTTACCGTCTCCAGAATCTCGGCAGCCTTGCGCAACGAAGATACAGCGAAGAAATTGGAAGGTATCAGGAACTGAAGCGTAGTAGCATCGTCCGAAGGACGGAAACTGGAAACAATCAAACCGACTGGTTTCACCGGTGCTCCCAGACCGTCATTGCTCACAGTATCCAGTGCACGTTCCGTCTTACGTTGAAATTTATAAGGACCTACTCCGTCTTTACGTTGTTGCTCTTTGAATGTTTTCAGTACATTAGTGATTGCCTGAATCCATTCTTCGTTGAATATGCTCGCATCTCCGGTAGTCTTCCAGTAATGATAAGCCAAACGCAACGGATAACACAAGGAGTCTATTTCCCATTTACGTTCGTGCAACTCCGGTTTCATGTCTGTAAGGTCACTCATCCAATGACCGTCAGGAATAGCGCCGTCATTAAAAGCATTCGCGTACGGATCGATATTGATACATTTGAACTGGCGGAGAATAACACCTGCCAGCATTTCTTTCAGTTCAGGGTCCGCATTAGCTAATTGCACATAAGGCCATACCTGTGCACCGGAGTCGCGTAGCCACATAGCATGAATATCACCCGTATATACGAACGTATCCGGTTTGCCATCGCTTCCTTTACGGAAATGTACGGTTGTATCCAGTGTATTCGGGAAACAGTTGGTAAACATCCATGCCAACTTCGCATTCTTCAAAAGTTTCTGTACACGGAGAATCTCCTTCTCTACCGCATTGGAACGGAACAAACGATTGGATATTTCCGGGCGGTTATCTTTCTGAATAGCATCCGCCAGACATACATGCATTTCCGTCATACGGTTGGAGGCTTGTAACTGCCCGCCACAGAGAAGCATACCTGCCAGCATACCTGCACTGATATATTTGATCTGTTTCTTCATGATTACTTCTTCTATTTAAATTCGTTAGAGAAAGAATAAGGGAAATCGGACTCTTTTGTACCACGTTGCTGATTGGGTTTCGCATCCATCTTGAAAGAAATGCTAGCGCCATTCAACAAATCCTGATGAGTCAGATAGTTTTTGGTATATTCTTTACCGTTCAATTTCATCGACGAAATGTAACGTTTATCGTCTCCGTTATTCGGAGCAGAGATAGTCACCGTCTTTCCGTTTTCCAGATGCAGCTTCATCTCCTTGAAGTAGGGAGTACCCAAAACATATTCATCCGTACCCGGACATACCGGATAGAATCCCATTGCCGAGAATACATACCAGGCAGAAGTCTGGCCGTTATCCTCATCACCGCAATAACCATCGGGAGCAGGGGTATAAAGTTTGTCCATCACTTCACGAATCCAATGTTGCGCTTTCCAGGGTTGGCCGGAATAGTTGTACATATAGAGCATGTGCTGAATCGGCTGGTTGCCATGTGCATAGTTGCCCATGTTCATAATCTGCATTTCACGGATTTCATGAATAACGGCTCTATAATAACTTTCATCGAAAATCGGAGGCAGGATAAATACAGAATCCATCATCTGGTTGAATCCGTCTTTACCACCCATCAAATCGATCAGACCTTGAGGATCGTGGAATACCGACCAGGTATAATGCCAGCTATTACCTTCCGTAAAGGCATCCCCCCACTTCAACGGATTGAACGGAGACTGGAACGTACCGTCTTCATTCTTACCACGCATCAGTTTGTGTTCGGGATCGTAGAGATTCTTATAATTCATTGCACGCTTTGCAAAGATTTCAATCTCTTTTTTCGGTTTCTTCAAGGCTTTACCCAATTGATAGATACACCAGTCATCGTATGCATATTCCAGTGTACGGGCTGCATTCTCGTTAATACCTACATTATAAGGTACATATCCCAATTTATTGTAATACTCATGTCCTAATCGTCCGGTAGAACGAACATTCGGATGCACTGCATTCGCTCCATGTTTCACGGCTTCCCACAATGTCTCGATATCGTATCCTTTCAATCCTTTCAGGTAGGCATCGGCAACGACGGAAGCGGAGTTGTTTCCAACCATGCAACCTCTGTGTCCCGGACTTGCCCATTCCGGCAGGAATCCGCTTTCTTTATAAGTGTTCACCAATCCTTCCTGCATCTTTGTATTCATGGATGGATACATCAGGTTAAGGAATGGGAAAAGACAACGGAACGTATCCCAGAAACCGGTATCGGTAAACATATATCCCGGAAGTACTTCACCATTATAAGGGCTGTAGTGCATCACATCTCCTTTAGCATCTATCTCGTAGAAACTTCTGGGAAATAATACTGAACGATACAGACAAGAGTAGAAGGTACGCAAATGATCGATATCATCATCTTTCACTTCAATACGTCCTAAAACATCGTTCCATACCTTGCGGCCTTTCGCAGCAATCTGTTCAATGTTGTCCGTACCCAGCTCTTTCAGGTTCAGTTCCGCCTGTTCAGGGCTGATAAAAGAGGAAGCCACACGCACATTTACCTGTTCGCCCTTGCGGGTTTTGAAACCGATCAGTGCACCGGCATGATTGTCTGTCGCTTCCAGTTTGTTGGTGTCAATCACACCACTGGCTACGGCAGCCGTATAAGTAAACGGTTTGTCGAATACTAGTACAAAGTAGTTTTTAAAGTTGACAGGAACACCACCGCTGTTTTTAGTGGTATAACCGATAATCTTGTTCTCCGAAGGGATTACTTTCACAAACGAACCTTTATCAAAGGCGTCTACCACTACATAAGAGTGGTCGTTTTCGGGGAAAGTGAAACGGAAAGCAGCCGCTCTCTCTGTCGGAGCAATTTCGGTCACTACATCATGATCGGCAAGATATACTTTATAATAATAAGGAGTAGCCGTTTCAGCTTTATGAGAGAACCAACTGGCACGCTCATCCTGATTAAATACTGCCTTACCGGTTACCGGCATGATGGCAAATTGACCGTAATCATTGATCCAGGGACTTGGCTGATGGGTTTGTTTGAATCCTCTGATCTTGTCAGCGTCATACGTATAGGCCCATCCATCGCCCATTTTACCAGTCTGCGGAACCCAAAAGTTCATTCCCCAGGGCAGCGCAATGGCAGGGTAAGTATTTCCGGTAGATAATGCGTGCTTTGACTGCGTACCAACCAGCGGACTAACATAGTCCACCGGTCCGGTAATTGTTTTTGCAGTCATAGCCCATGCACTAAGTAACGTAAAAGCGAATAGAGCTAGTTTCTTCATGGTATTTTTGTTTTATTTAATCAGTTTTCCTTCAAGCATTTTGATATAATATCCACCTACAACGGAACGTGCCTGGAAGCCTCTTTGATTCGGTTCGTCTGTAAATACCCAGTCGGACATCGGAACACGGTTAGGTGTAACGTTCATAAACAGATATACGGGTTCGATAAATTTCTCAAAGGTAGCTTTGTCATTTGCCAATGTAGCTGTCCACATGATCCAGTCGGTCTTTGTGTATGTTTCACGGTTATCCAACGGAAGACCATATTTATTTTGCTTCGAAAGATAGTAAGCTATTTCCGTTTCTGCAACATTTTTAGGGAAGATTTGCAGATTCAACAGTTTATCCCACACCAAGTTATACTTCTGGCTCCATGTTCCCGGTTTGTCAAATGTGAGACGATAATGGTCACCATCATCAGCCATTTTCACCCATTCGGCAGCCATTTCTTTCGCTTTCTGTGTGTACTTTTCAGCCACATCTTTTTTGCCCAGCATATCTGCCAGATAACCGTATGAAGCAACACCCATGATTGCTTTGATAGAAAGGTTGGCATTGTGTGCAAAGTGACCTGCAAAGTCATCGGTACAAAGTTGGTTGGCCGGATCAAGTCCGTTCTCTACCAGATAGTCTGTCCACGTAGTCAGGGTTTCCCAGTGTTTCTGTGCGTAATCTGCATTACCTTCTACCTTTGCAATGGCAGCAGCCAATACTACCATATTACCCGATTCTTCTACCGGCATATCACCGCCATAAGTCTGGCCGTTAGCCAATGGATAAGTACCGATATCATGCGCAGCAAATGGTTTCGCCCATTTTCCGCTTTCGCTATAATAGAAGATATGGTTCATGGTAGCTTTCACCAATTCCGGATTGTAGTATAAAAGCAACGGAGCTCCCGGATAAGTCAGGTCGACTGTTCCGATGGAACCATTACTGAAGTTCTCCTTAGAAAGGAATACCAAGTCGCCGTTCGGAGCCTGTACCAGTTTATGTGCAGCCAATGCCTGACGATAAGCCAATGCACAAAGTTCGGCATATTTACGTCCACCAGCAGCAGTAGCTTCTTCCATCAGTTTCTTGTCGAAAGCAGCGCTGTTCTTCATTTGTGTCTTGTATTCTTTCTCTGCTTTCTGGAATTGGGAAACAATCGTTTCATTACCCTCACGATTCCAGTAAGGACGCAGGTTATCACCAAAGTATTGGATAGAATAAATATCATCATATCCGATCAACAGATGGCCATCAGCTTTTTGTGTTTCGCCCAATGAACGTACCAAAGCCAGTTTATCATAACCGTTTGTGGTAGGAGCTTCCAGTTTATTGGCTACGAAGTTCTTGCGCAGCTCTCTGCCGTCACCGATTGCAGATGTGCTGTTTTCCTTTTCAGCTGCCAGATAGAAATGTCCCCAGTCGATACGAACATCATCACCCTTTTTCTTCAGAATCTCCTGATTGCGGCTTCCGGTACGAAGGAATAACAAATCGCCGTCAGTAAAGCTGTCGGCAACAGATTCCTGGTGAGGTTGGTCGATTGCCCATTGCGGAGATGCTTCGAAATACAATTCAACCTGATGTTTCTTTCCGTCATTGGAGGCTACTTCATAAGAAATATAGTTGACCGGACGTGACAACAAGTCCAGATTATCCATGAACATAGGAGCGGTAAATGTCAGTTTCAAATCTACCGGACCGCAAGTAAATGTATAATAAGTCTGCATAGGTTGTACGTCTACAGAAGTTTGTTGTGCTGTTTGATGGAAAGAACGATAACCGTCCAATTCTACCAGTAATCCGAAATCCAGCAGTCCGTTTCCTACCCGGTTATGACAATAGCCTGCAATCAGATTTTCACCCGGTTTCAAAGAGGCTACTACTTCTTCCGACAGTTTTACCCGCTCGTTCTTTTTACAAGCATTACCTGTATCCACTACCTTGATGCCGTTGATATAAATAATAGCATCATCGTCGTGAGAGAATTCAAGATATACATTCTTTCCTGTCAAGTCTTCCTGAATATCAGCTACCCGGCGTACCCAGATAAATTCTTCTCCCCATTGGGTTTTGGCTGTATGCTCATTCTCCATGGTTCCGAAGGCAGCTTCGCCTTCTTTCCATGCTTTATCATTGAATCCGGCATTCTGCCATCCGTCAGCAGGCTGTTGAGTGGTATACTTTCCTGTCCAGCTACCTTGTTCGGATGTCTTTACCAAAGGACGTAGTTCCAGTTCTTCCGTTCCCATGAAACGGTAGGTTTGTCCGTCTACTTTTGCAACACCAAGTAAAGAAAAATCCTTGCCTGTCCAATGTTTTACAGGACTGTCGTATAGATTGTCCGTAGTAGACCATGCACTAGTATAAGGATCAATTGTCACCAGCGGATATGCCGGAGCACGTAATTCATTCTTCTCGTGCTGTTCTACCTGGGTCTCACAGCTACAAAGTACAGAAGCTGTTCCCAGCAACAGCATCATCAGTTGTTGTTTCATAATTTAATTCACCTGTTTATTTAATCTATTTTACGCAAATTCCGTCGTTTTCTATTTATTTCTTAGCCGGAAACAAAAGCATCAATGCCGGTATACCGGAAGCAGAATAACTGTCAATTTCCGCACCTTCCGGCAACTTTTTATAGTATTCGCCTCCACATACATTCCGTGTCTTATCTCTGTTTGCCCAACCTATTTTGATGGTACGTTTCAGGAACGGGAGATATTGAGTTTGTCCGCAATCATACACCAACCATGCCATGTATTCCGCAAAGATAGCAGTATAGATACCCTGTTCAATACCACCTTCGAAAGGTAGCACTTTATGTTCTGCAGACATATCTTTCACTGTATAGTCTGCTGCCAGAATAGCATTGTCCAGATAACGTTTCTCTCCGGTCGCCTTATAAAGCAGTATGGAAGCTCCGATAAAGGTTGCCTGATTGTATACATGTGCTTTCCATGCGGGATTGCCATTTCCATGACGGCTATCGGCAATCTTTCCTGTTGCTTTATCCAAGAGATTTTCCACTCCCCATTCATAGATTTCTTTACCTTTGGCAAGATATTGAGCTTTCGTCTGATAATCCGGCCGTTTGTCGGTCGATTCTTTTCTATTTTCAGGCACGTTATTGTAGAGGGTTAATGCTGCAACAACTGTCGGAAAGTTGATACATGCCATCTTTCCATCACCGAATTTATTCGGTTTCGGATTTTGAATGGGTTGCCATTGCCAGAACATACCTCCGTTTTCTTTGTCATACGAACCTGTATCACCCACTTTTTCCGAGCCATACCATACCCGTTTGAAACTGGCTTCCGAGAGTTTCAGATATTCATCCACTCCAAAAAGCTCGTAACCGCGTGCCAGGCTGATCGTCCACCACATGATGTCATCGTAGATGAACCAGCCGGTATTTTCATTGTTATCATCAAAATCAAACTGACAATATTGCGCTTTGTTCCCTGCGAATATTTTCTCGCAGAGTGTTTTATAATAACTTGTCTTCTTTCTGTCTTTCTGTGCTTTTGCCAGTTTATAGGCATTCATTGCCATATCCCAATAAATAGGTTGACACCAGATAGCCGCTGCTCCATTGCCACGGTCAACAGCACTTGGATAGGACGAATTTGTCTTGTAAATATATTTATTGGAGTCTAGTAGTGTATTATTAAATCCTTCATAAGCTGCCCATACATCTTCGTTCGTATACGCATGCTTCTTCTGGTTTGCTTTTCCTAAATTACCGACTGCCCATGTGGTAGTTGATACTCCCAATAGTAGTGTCAGAGCCAAAAGAATTTTGCTTTTCATGATAGTTTATAAGTTTATAGTATTTTTCCTGTTACAAAGATTGCAGAAATAGCTGAAAAAAAACGATAATATTTATTCAATAAAGAACAAATACAGACCAAAACACTTTTCTACAATAAAAATAAAGGATTAATAAAGGGTTATTGGAGAATAATTTCCCCTCACTCTGTCCTTATGACAGAGATAAGGGGAATATTTAATCTACCTATTGAAAACTCATTCCGGTAAACAATTATTTGTTATCTGTAATGTCTGTGGATTCAATCCATTGCCAGTTATCACCAACTAATGTTGCTGTATGACCTTTCAAACCTGTAATTGTTCTGGTAGCACTTTGAGTAGGCTGATCACCTTTCACTTCAAAATCCCAGGCTTCTACCAAATTCGGATTATCGGCACTTACACCTTCTTCATTACCCATATAAGAAGCATATACCTGATTTTCTGTCCGGTTTGTTTTCCAGATACGGATCTTCTTTATGTAACCGGAGAACCATTCGTTACGATTTCCATTATTGTCTTTCATGCAGAATCCGGTCATATGAATCTTCTTAGAAATAGAGTTATCGTTGATATACGTTCTCCAAGATTCGCCCACACGAATGATTTCACCTTGTCTCGTACCGTCAATCATAGAATAACACTTCACATCCGTCGGGGTATCAAATCCTGGCAGCCCTTTATCTCTGAATAAGAATGCATAATGAGTCCAACGATCTTTAGTCCAGTTGTCCGATTTTTTCCATCCCGGTTCCCATTCTTGTGGATTTGTATGATTATTATCTTGCCAGTGAGCAACCATTGTTCTCAACAATCCCTTTGTACGATCCTGGGCACGCCATCCGCTCCAATGAGGATCGTTTGTCATGGTAGAAAGGAAAGTACAGTTGTCTTCTCCCTGTTTATTGCAATATTCTTTGATATTCACCCAAAGTTCAATCGTAAATGCCTGATTGTCATCCTCTCCAAACTTCACATAATCCTCGCTATAACCAAAGTCTATATAGGAACCGGCATTTCCATCTACAAACAGATTCCAGGTAATCTGACTGTTATCCGGCCATGCAGAATCTTCGACTTCTTCTACTTTCTTATCGGCAGCAGCAATAGCCTCATTATAAATCTCCTGCGTCATATCTGTGATGGAACCGGATTTGATTCTTTCAGCCAGACTTTCCAAGTCTTTAGCTGCACTCTCCAAAACCGACTTATTTTCTACCGGATATTGTCCCTGATGATTTCCCCACTTCGTTTCATCATTAACGATCGCAAGTATTTCATCCGCCTTAGCCAGTAAATTATTGATATATTGCTGTGCTTCCGGAGACAGATTATAATATTTTGAATTTTTAAACTCGTCAATCGCTTGATTTACCTTTGCTACAGCAGCTTCCAAAGTTGTTTCATCCAGTTCTTCGCCAGCTTCTACCCGTGTTATCAGTGCATCCAACTCGGTAATAGCAGCATTTAATATATCCTTTCCGGTTTCAGGATATGTTCCGGGAGCAGTTCCGTAGGTTGAATTTTTCAATAAATAGTTCAATGACGTACGGCTTTCCTGTAAGATACTCAACTGTGTATCTGTTATATACTCGTCTTCAATATCGTCACAAGCGGTAAATATCCCTGCCAGACTAGAAATCAGGAGGAAAGAGAGGAGCATTGCTCCCTCTCTCCATTTATTAGTTAAACATTTCATGTTTTTCATCGTTTTTACATTATTATTCAACAATACGTTGCCACTCGTAAGTACCGATAATCTTAGCAGTATGACGGCCTGTCAGGTCTATTACTTCATTACCCGCACCGGAAGGTTTGGTCATGAAATCCCATGCTGCTGCCAAGTCTGCTTCTTTACCCGTCACTTCAGCCGTTCCATTATAAGAATTCTGAATATATTCGTCATCCTTTGCGCTTTTCCAGATACGGATTTTCTTCATATAACCGGCAAAACCTTCTTCAAACAGATTATCACTGGTACGCATATAACGTCCGAAAGCGGTCATCGGTGCATTATAGTTAGCATAGTTGCTCGAATTATAGAACCTGTTACCCACGCTTCCCTCGGTTGTTTTCACTTCTCCGTTCACATACAATTTCGCACGAAGCTCCGGACTCCCGGCAAGCCTTTATCACTGTACACAAACAAGAAATGTTGCCATTCTCCATCTTCCGGTGCCTTTAGTGACGGTTCACAGATATTTCCTCCTGTTTCGCCCCAACTCGCACGATAAATACCACCGTCCGCATTACGCCAGTACATCATCCAGCCGTTACGCCATCCATCACCGCCCATGTAAGTTGACAGGAACACATTCTGGTCTTTTCCACCACCTTTGGTTACTTTCACCCAAAATTCAACAGTAAAGGCTTGGTTTCCTTCGGTTCCGAAATTGACATATTCTTCGCTACGTCCGAAATCGATATAAGAACCACCATCACCACGTCCGTCCACAAACAGTTCAGCCGGTGTTGTTTCAGCGTCTTCTGTACGGATCGTACTCTTGAACTGTTCTATAGACGCCTTGGCTTCTGCCACATAGCGTTGTTTCTCACTTTCCGACGGAGAGGGTTGCTGATATTTGATTAAAAGTACCGCACGATTGGCATCATCTATCGCATCTGTCAGAATTGCCCGGCTTTCGGTGGGGTACTGTCCTTTCTTATCTCCGTAGTCTGAATTTTGCTGCAAATCGGTCATTTCAGCAATCAATGCATCCAGTTGGTCGATATAGGTATCTTCTATTTCAGGAGCCGCAGTATACTCGTCATGCGTTTCTTCAGAACAAGCCGCCAATTGAAGTGTCAGTACCATGCATAACACATAATACCACATTTTCCAATTTGAATATTTCGTATTCATTATTCTTCTTTTTTATGGGTTACAATTATTTATCTGCCGGAAACAACAACATCAATGCCGGTATTCCGGATGCACTATAGCTGTCAATAGTAGCGCCTTCTATCTGTGCCTTATGATATTCGCCACCACACAAATTACGTGTCTGGTCGCGATTAGCCCAGCCGTAATTAATGTTACGTTTCAAGAACGGTACGTACTGGGTCTGGCCACAATCATTTACCAGCATGGCCATGTATTCCGCAAAGATAGCGGTATAAATACCCTGTTCCACGCCACTCTCGAACGGCAGTAAATCATACGTTCCGGACATGGTATTCATTGTATAGTCAGCTCCCAAAATTGCATTGTCCAAATATGTTTTCTCACCGGTAGCTTTATAAAGCAATAACGAAGCTCCGATAAAAGTGGCCTGATTGTATACATGGTCCGACCATGCCGGATTGCCTTCACCATGCTTGCTGTCGGCAACTTCTCCGGTATTGCTGTCTACCAAATTCTTCACAGCCCATTCATAGATTTCTTTTCCTTTTGCCAGATAAGCTTCCTTCGTTTCATAATGCGGACGGGTAAAATCACCGTACTTATTACTCCAGCTTTCCGGATTCGGATCAGCCACACGATCGGCAGGAACATTGTTATAAAGGGTCAATGCAGCTACCACAGTCGGGAAATTAATACAAGCCATCTTACCATCACCGGCAGCATTTTCATTCGGATTGCCGATAGGCTGCCATTGCCAGAACATACCTCCACCCAAATTCTTTTCAGGATCTGCATAAGAACCCGTATCACCTACGCGGGGAGAACCGTACCATACACGTGCAAAACTTGCTTCTGCCAGACTGCGATACTCTTCCACTTTAAATAATTCGTAAGCACGTGCCAAAGTAATGGTCCACCACTGTATATCATCATAGATAAACCAGCCGGTATTCTCATTATTATCGTCGAAATCAAAGTTTACATAATGTGCTTTATTTCCGGCAAACAAATCATCACACAACTGCTTGTATTTGTTTTCTCTTTCCGTATCTCCTTCCGCTTTTGCACGTTTATATGCGTTCATAGCCATATCCCAATAGATCGGTTGGCACCAGATAGCGGCAGCTCCGTTATTACGGTCGGTAGCAGCAGTATAAGCGGTACTTGTTTTATAAATATTCTTATCGGGGTCCAGTAAGTTATCATTAAATGCTTCATAGGCAGTCCAGGTATCCGCATTGGTATACTCCGGTACAATCTCGTAATCCGGAGTATATGGCTTTGCCTGTTTATCCTCATTGCAAGAGGACATACAAAGGACACCGGACATGAGACAAACTGCAGAGAAAATATATTGTTTCATCATCATTTCTATTTTATAATCAGTATTTAGAATCCTGTATTCTGAACCAAGTTTTTATCAATATCAATTTCGCCCTGTGGTATGGGGAAGAAGTACTGACGGTCAAAAATACGCTTCACAATCTCCGTACGCTTGAAGAATTCATTTCCGTCATAATTGACATTCATACCGTGAATTGCCTTGTTGAAATACTCATTTACCAATCCCCAGCGACGTACATCAAAATAACGGCAGTTTTCAAAACTCAACTCAATGCGTTTCTCCTTACGAATCAGCTCCATGACTTCTTCCGTTGTAGTCGGTTTAGGCAGATTGACTGTTTCACCGTAGCCCGGAATGCCCGCACGCTTACGGATCATGTTCATATACGTCCAGATGTCTTCATGAGTCGGGCTGACATGAGCAAGCGCTTCGATATAGTCAAAATAAATATTAGTCAGACGCAAGAGCACACAAACCAGATTCTGGTTACGGTCACCGGAATCCATACATTTACGTACTAAATAACCTGTACTCGTATAGTCATTGCTACCTTGTTCCTTACCACAGCTTCCGCTATAAGTGAAATCTACTATATAACCGCCTTCTGTTCCTTCAAACCATTTTGAATTACTAAAGGTTATGTCTGCATAGAAACGAGGTTCACGATTAACATACATCATTCTGGTTCCTACCGGTGCATATAAAGTACCGTCTATTCCTTTGTATTCTGCTGTAGAGACTCCTTCTTCTACATAATCGGATTTTTCGTTGATAATCGGAGTGACACCGTCAGCACTATAACCGGAAATAGGGGATTCTCCGTTTGACATGAAATAGGCATCTACCATTTCTTGGGTTGCTCCCAACAAGCTACCACCCCTATAGTTGGTCGTATTACCGGATCTATTCGGCATACGGTCGTACTGCATGGTTCCGGCAGCATTATCCAAACGGTAGAAAATCATTTCTTTATTGTTACCCATTTCAGAAAACAAGGTTCTTACTGCACGGCGATAAGATTCCGTCGGACTGAATCCTTCCGAGTCCGGACCGGAAACAGCAACACCGTCCTTATTGGTATACATCAAATGATAACGACTTCCGTAATTAGAGAAGAAAGTGTTACATTCATCAATCACTTTCTGCCAATTGGCACGTTTGGTAGCTTCATCCGGTTTGTTAGGGAACAGCTTTGTTCCGTCCGTATTAGCCAAGCCTGAATAGTAAGTGCACTCTCCGTTAAACAACCAGCTGGCACGATAAGTCAATGCTTCAATGATAAACGCCTGTGCAATCGCCTTGTCAATACGGCCATATCCGGACACTTTGTCGGTAGAAGCATCGTCCAATAAACCATCGTTTTGTGCACCTTTCAGTTCTGATACGATAAAATCAAAACACTCATCTACCGTATTGCGCGAGAGTTGCAACTCATCACTCGGAGTATCCATCGGAAAATCCTTTTCAAGCAAAGGAACCGGACCATAAGTACGTACTAAATAAAAATAATAGATCGCCCGCAAAGCTCTTGCCTCCGCTTTCCATTGATTTCTTTCTGTAACAGTCAGCGGTGCCTGATCTACATTTTCTGTAAATACTGCCGCTTCATGAATACCTGAAAACCAACTCTTCCAGCGATATAATACCATTGTTCCTTCAGTCGCATCGATAGAGTTGTTATTTATCAGTTTTTCCTTTTTGTCATTTGTCCACTCCGCCTCATCGCTAGCGCCCGTCCAAGGACCGGGAGTACGGTACAGACTTGTTTCATGCACCTGACGTTGGTTAAATTCATCCGGTAAGAATGTGTATACATTCGAAAGATACCGCAAGGCTCCATCTCTGGTTGTGAAAATCTCCTTGAGTGATAAACGGTCATCAGGCACCTGGTCAAAATAGTCATTACAAGATGTCGTCAAGAGACACGCCAGCAAACTTACGATTATATAATTATATTTTTTCATTATCTTTTTGTTTAGAATGTGAAATTAATACCAACTGAATAAGAAGTCGTATTCGGATAAGAAGCACCATTATCGGTATTCAACTCCGGATCCCACAATTTGAAGCGACTCAAAGTGAACAGGTTAGTTCCCATTACATATACAGCCGCATTCTTCAGATGAACTTTATTCACCCAGGGTTTCGGCAGATTATAAGAGAGCTGCAATGTCTTCAGACGCAGGAAGTTCATGTTACGCACCCACCAGGTACTTTTCTGGAAGTTATTAATGCTACTGGTTGTTTCGCTTCCATAAGACAAACGCGGATAAAAGGCATTCTGATCCGGATTTTCCTCTGTCCAACGGTCGTCAATGTTAGAGTAGAGGTTACCGCTACCACCACCGCCATTAAACGGATTAATACTGCTACCGTTCAATACACGTTCGGCTCCCGCTACGCCCTGAAACATCATGCCCACAGACAAGTCTTTCCAGCCTACTGTAAATCCGAAACCATAGACAGTTGTCGGCACATCTCCACGAGAAATGTAAGTCTGGTCGTACGCATCAATCTGACCGTCATTGTTCAAGTCCTTGTATTTGATATCTCCGGCTTTCACTGTTCCAAACTGTGAAGCAAACGGTTTGGGAGTAATGGCTTTATTGGCAGCCGACAAAGATTCCCAACGTGCCATATCATCTATTTCAGCCTGAGTGAACAGTCCCTCGGCGACATACCCTTTCGCTCCATTGATGTTACGTCCATATTGGTTCATCCATTCGTATTTCTGTTCCGGCAATTCTCCCTGAATCCATTTATCCTTATTAAAGGTGACATTACCCCGAAGCGCAATTACCCAGTCTTTATTGATACGCTTGTTATATTCGATTGTTCCGTCAAATCCCTTATTTTCTATGATACCGATGTTTCCGTAAGGAGCAGATGTGTTGTACCCCAAGAATGAAGGCATAGAATGTTCACGCTTCAACAGAATGTTTTCACGACGTTCCTTAAACAAGTCGAACACAATAGACAGGTCGTCATTAAATAGCTTAAGGTCAATACCCAAGTCTTGTTTGCGAGATTCTTCCCAGATCAGGTCAACAGCCATATTCACTGTTTCATAACCGGCCCACTTAGTTCCATTCGGTCCGAATTTATAGCCATAGTCTCCATTCTCTTTCATCTGATCCAGATACATGAAACGACGGTCGGAAACTTCGCTATTACCCACTTTACCATCCGTATAACGTATCTTCAAGAAAGAAACTGCCTTCGACAGAGGTTGCCAGAATTTCTCATTTGAAACAACCCATCCTACACCAAATGCAGGGAAAGTTCCGAAACGATGTTTGGGCGAAAAATTCTCGGCACCGTTATAACCGATGTTGAACTCTGCGAAGTAACGGTCTTTCCATGAATAAGTGGCACGACCGGCAATACCCATCATACGATACGGAATCGCATCTTCCAGTGTTCCTTTCGGATATAATAGTTTGGATTGCTGATTGAACAGGAATAACGCACTGACACGATGATCGTCGTTGAATGTCCGGTCATAGTTCAAGGAAGCCTCCAAATAGGTCTTTTTGTTACCACTCGTTTCCTGTTTATAGCTTAA
Organism: Bacteroides sp. 1001302B_160321_D4; assembly: GCF_015667765.1. NCBI lineage: Bacteria > Pseudomonadati > Bacteroidota > Bacteroidia > Bacteroidales > Bacteroidaceae > Bacteroides > Bacteroides sp. 1001302B_160321_D4. The sequence goes on from NZ_JADPLO010000003.1 coordinate 142,426, forward strand.
CACGTTACTTCCTTCATAAATACGTTGCAAAATAGGCTGCCCATTCATATCGTAAGGAACACTAGTGTCCAGGAAGTTGTAGGTAGACTCCGCACGGTCCTGATGTACATGTATCTCATTGTATACGTCGAATGCATACATAGCAGTCAGTTTCAGTCCTTTCGTGAGCATATCCAAATTCTGTGTGACGCGCAAATTAGAGTAAATCTGATTTTTCGTCAGGTTGTCATAGCCACGACGTGTAGCCTGCGAATAAGGGTTGTTAAAGTTGTTATTGGTTGAAGTTCCCGGTACATAGGCTTCTCCGTTAACAAAGAACATCTTCGGATATTCAACCGGTGAGATAGACATTGCCGCATTATACAAATCGGCAGAAGAGATGGCCGGATAATTTCCTTCTCCCAGATAACCTTGCGCACCGATCTCGACCTTAGTAGTAGGAGTTACATCGATATTCAAATTGGTAGTAAAGTTATAACGGCTATATTTCATTTTGGAGTCATAGGTGTTGATATTCTTATCAGTCACCGTCATACCTGTCTCATTAAAATAGCTGACTGATGCATAATAAGCGACTTTCTCGCTACCACCGCGTACATTTACATTCACACGACGATTATGTCCCCAATCATTAAAGATTTCTTTCAACCAATCCACATTCGGGTATAGATAAGGATCCTTGCCGGCAATCGTGTTACGTATTTGATCTTCTGTATATTTCGTAGCAATACCGTCATTACGCATTGCCTCGTTGGCTGCATTCATATAAGTGATACCGTCTGCCAAATCGACCATCTTCGTAAAACGGGTAAACGATTCATAATAATCCGCGCTCACTGTCGGTTTTCCTACCTTTCCCGGTTTGGTTTTAATCAAAATTACGCCATTGGCACCACGTACACCATACACAGCTGTTGCTGATGCATCTTTCAGCGTTGTCAACGATTCAATATCTTCCGGATCGATGTCATTGAACGAACGTTCCACTCCATCCACCAATACCAGCGGAGAAGAAGTGTTGGGAGTGGAAATACCACGAATCCAGATATCAGCAGCATCTTTTCCCGGTTCTCCTGTACGTTGTACAGCCACAACACCCGCCAGACGTCCCGCCAATGTAGTTGTCAAACTGGCAGAAGGCGTCTTAATATCTTCCATCTTCATGGAAGACTGTGCACCGATATTACTTATTTTACGCTGGGTACCATAACCCACAATAACAGTCTCTTCCAATTCGTTGACCTGTTCTTCCAAGGTGACATCATAAATGTTGGTCGAGGCATTGGTTCGTATTTCAGAAGTTTTAAACCCGATATAGGTAAACTTAAGCACTACGCTCTTCTTGGTTACGAATATCTCATACAAACCATCCATATTTGTAATCGAACCGTTTGCATCTCCATCCACAGTGACGTTCACCCCAATAAGCGGCTCTCCTTTTATATCAGTGACACGTCCGGATATTTTCCGCTTATTCTGTTGCTGTTCGGTTGAAGCAGGGGCTTTTCCGGAAATAAATATTTGCCTGTCAGAGATCCGATAAGTACACGAAGTACCTTCGAAAAGTTCAGAAAGGATTTCTTCTATATTTTTATTCTTACTGTCGATAGATACCTTACGTTCTAAGTTGACAGCGTCATCTAAATAGAAGAAAACAAATTGACTACTTTTCTCTATTGTTTTAAGCACTTCTCTCAACGTCGAGTTACTCATGCTGACCGAAAGAGTCTTAAATTGAGAATAATTGTTGTAACTTGCGAAAGAGTAGTCTATTCCGAGAAGTAAAAAGCACAGGAATAGCCCGAGAACCTTACTCTTTCGTTCTCTAATTGCATTTTTCATATTAAACATGTTAAAAATTTCTCATAATATTATTTTCTGTATATAAACATTCATAGGCACACAAGTCCCATCTGGATGATAGTTCGTATCATCCACTCTCTTCAATAATTACCATAAAATAAGGGAGTTAGATTAGTTTATTATCTTATTTTTTATATCTATTTCTTTACTACTCGATACGTTTTATATTGTTCATCATAGGCATAAGAAATTGGTGCAACAAAGGTTAATCCATTAATAACTGTTTCAAAGCTGTCTTTCAAATCGATTTTTCCGGAACATTTTATTTTACTTAGCGCTGGGTCAAATTCTACATTCACACCATAATAGGTAGACAGGCGTTGCAAGACTATTCCCAAATCGACACTTTGGAAACAATATAGTCCATTTATCCACGATATTGCCTGTTCTACATCTACTTGTGATATATTTTCCTTTCCATCGGCAGAACTGAACATCTGATTAGGAGCCAAAATCGCTTTCGGAGTCCGGGCTGTCTCTACCTGAACACATCCTTGCGCCAGCACTACACTTCTAATTGCTTCCGACTCATACGCCGTTACATTAAATTTAGTACCAAGCACCCTGACATTCATATCTTTGGTCCGCACATAGAAAGGGCGGTTTTCATCTCTGGTTACTTCTATGTAGATTTCTCCGTCCACATAGATTTCACGTTTATCTTTTTCAAACTCTACCGGATAAATCACTCTCGTGCCGGCATTCACCCAGACTTTAGATCCATCGGCAAACGTCAATACCGATCGCTTTCCACGCGGAATGACCAATTGATTGTAAGCTGCCGATTTTTCCTTTTGTATACTTTCCTGATTTGTTTTGATTTCTACGGAATCATACGTAATCTCCGTTTCTTTTTCTTTCAGGCTCACTACGTTATCTTCCGCCAAAATCAACAGTGTTTCCTCCGTCAGAGGCAAATCAGCTTTGGTATTCACTGCAAAAGTGGCAATATCCGGATCCAGCACCGAAGAATAACTCTTTAATAAGAAGAAACATCCCACAAGAATAGCAACACTGGCCGCCGAGCTCAATCCTATTAAGAAATAGTTCTTACGTTTCGCCTTCTCCTTATTTATATTGGTTGCCTGTATACGAGTCCATAAATCATCCGTTTCCTCGTTTGAAAGTACTTCTTCTTTCTCTTTTGAAAAAACCTCCAAATATCTTTTTGCTGCTATATATTCATCTATATTGGAAGGATTCATCTGTTCAAATTCATCCCAGAACTTCTGTGTTTCTTCCGTAGGATGATTCATGGAAGAAATAAAGAAATCATTCTGAAGGAATTCTTCAAAAGTATATAGGGAAAAATCTGTATGTTTTTGTTCAGAGTTCATCATTTTCATTGTCTTTACGTATGAATAACAGTTGTACTTTCATTTTATACTCACCTTTTCCGAAGTTTTTTCCACTTTTTTTTGATTGACAGGAAAAATAGGCTGATTATTCTCTCTTATTTTCTCTTAAATAAGTCCCGGATACGTCCCAAAGCCCGTTGAATGGAGTTAGAAACAGATTGATTATTCATGTCTGTCACCTTACTTATTTCATCAATACTCATCTCTTTGATATATCGATAATAAATAATTTCACGCTGTCTGTCCGTCAATACAGACATCATAGTATGTACGGTTGCCTGAACTTGTTTTTCCTGTTCATTATTAATATATATAGTTTCCGGAGTGGAGGGGGATTCGTCAACCGTCTCTTCTCTCTCACCTATTTCATCAAACGAAAGAGAATCTGTTGTCTTTTTTAGCGCATTAAAAAGAGTGTTTTTCAACGCTACCGTCAAATAAGCTGCAATATTATCTGTTGGGGCTAACTTTGCACGATTCATGTGGATTTTCACAAACACATCATGTATGCAATCTTTAATTAATTCTTTGTCTGAAGTATATAATAGTCCGAATCGAAACAGATCTTGCACCGTTCGATTATAGATTTGGGTATACGCACTCGAATCTCCCTCGAGAAACCTTTTCCACAAAAGGGAGTCGGAAAGAGTGTGTATATCTGGGTTCATTATAATAAGTATGTTTGATTTACAAGGACAAAAATAAAACAATAAATCAAAAAAAGCCCATCTTTATTAAAATATTAATTACGGATGGACTGAACTTTTCAGATTTTACTTCAATGGGCTTGCCTCTACTCCCTCGAAAGTCATCTTTATGGGTTTTATTTTTCCATCTTTATCAAAGTACATACGGTCAACGCAGGTCACACGAGCGTTTCCATCCGTTTCACCCAATGGATGGCGATGATAAATGATGTACCATTCATCCTCTCCCGGCCCTTTTACAACTGAATGATGGCCGGCCCCTGTTCCAATATTGGGATCCCTCTGTAATATTTTTGCTTCTCTTTTGAAAGGTCCGAACGGTGAGTCGGCAATGGCATAAGCAACACAATAATCCGGTCCGGTCCAACCGCCTTCTGACCACATAAAATAGTATTTTCCGTTACGTTTCAACATAAAAGGTCCCTCTACATATTTTTCGGGGGTTACTTCCTTATAAAGGGTACCATCTTCAAACGGCACGATACTCAACAAGTCCGGGGCCAGTTTCACCATATTACAATGTCCCCAGCCACCATAATACATATAATACTGTCCGTCATCGTCTTTGTAAACAAACTGATCGATCGGTTGCGCACCATTTACAAATTTATCAATCAGAGGTTTGCCTAACGCATCTTTAAATGGTCCGGCAGGATTGTCGGCCACAGCTACACCAATACCGCCCAGTTCATTATTGCTTTGGATATCATTCGCACCGAAAAATATATAATATTTATCATTCGCATGAATCACGGCAGGTGCCCACAAAGCACGTTTAAACCAACTAATATTCTCTTTTGATAACACTTTCGGGTGCTTTGTCCAGTTCACCAGGTCTTTAGATGAGAAGGCATCCATGAAAGTCTGTTCGTCATAAGGCGCCGAATACGTAGGATAAATCCAGTATTCATCCCCAAATACAATTCCTTCCGGATCGGCATACCATCCCGGAAATACAGGATTGCCACTCGTCTTCGGTTGTTGATTGGCTTTTTGTCCAAATACAGACTGGGAACAGCAAATAACACTAAGAAGAATAAGGTGCTTCAGTTTCATACAATATCAATTTTAAAGTTCGTGCCACAAAGATGAGAAAAAACAACTAGAAATTCAATAAATACAAACCAATTAAGGATAAATACTAACCAATCTGCAAAAAAAAGATGATTTATCAGGATTTTGTGCTTTCTTTGCAGTGTCATTATTAAATGAAAAATACCATGAAAAGCAGATTGTTATTACTAGCCGTACTTTTAGTCATTATTTGTGCATCCTGTCAACCCAAGAAGAAAACAGAGCCGGAAAAGGAAGCCATAACAGGAGCTACTTATACAAATCCGCTACGTGAAAGAGGAGCAGAGCCATGGGCTGTTTTTTATAAAGGGAAATATTATTATACGCAAGGCTCTGAAAGCAGAATCATGCTCTGGGAGACCAGTGATATTACAAATTTGAATGACAGTCTTAGAAAGCCGGTATGGATACCAACCGATCCAAGCAATTCCCATCACTTATGGGCCCCCGAAATGCATCGCATCAACAACAAATGGTATATTTACTTCGCAGCAGACGATGGTAATATGGATAATCACCAGATTTATGTAATTGAAAACGAGGCTGATATTCCTACAGAGGGTAAGTTTGTTATGAAAGGGCGCATACCGACCGACAAAGATAACAACTGGGCAATTCATGCGAGTACTTTCGAACACAACGGACAGCGTTACATGATTTGGTGCGGATGGCAAAAACGAAGAATTGACAGCGAGACACAATGTATTTACATCGCTTCGATGGAAAATCCGTGGACTCTTTCTTCCGACAGAGTTCTGATTTCCAAACCTGAATATGAATGGGAGTGTCAATGGGTGAATCCCGATGGCAGCAAAACAGCCTATCCGATCCATGTGAACGAAGCACCTCATTTCTTCCAGCCGAAGAATAAAGATAAAGTATGCATTTTTTATTCCGCCAGCGGTAGCTGGACTCCCTATTATTGTGTAGGATTGCTAACAGCAGACGCCAATGCCAACCTGTTGGACCCTGCTTCCTGGAAGAAACATCCGACACCCGTATTTCAGCAGAAACCGGAGAATGAAGTTTTTGGCCCCGGCGGCAGTTCTTTCGTCTCTTCACCGGATGGAAAGGAATGTTATATGCTTTATCATGCCCGTCAGATACCGAATGATGCTCCGGGTGCAATGGACTCACGTACTCCCCGCTTGCAGAAAATAGAGTGGGACAAAGATAGGATGCCTATACTGGGAATACCGGATAAAGCCGGAGAACCCATGGCAAAGCCATCTGGTTCTCCAATCAATTAGACTAATTACATTTTGTACTTTCAGGTCCAAGGTATGAACGTTTTAATCCTCCCATGTCGATGACTATTTTCTGAATGACGACCCCGGGATCACCACAACGTATCTGTAGGGTGTGTTTGCCCGGCTTCTTCACATACAAAGTAGATTTATTCACTCTACAATTCTTCAGTACACTATCATACCAAACTTGAGAATACTCAATAGCAGAAGTAGATGGAGTAGAAATAGAACCATCATCTATACGGACACTATACTTTGTGTCCGAATTAGTATGTTCCGGCAATTTATAGTCTCGCTCTGCGTGTAAAGGGAATGTAGGTAGAACATAGGTATACACATCATAAATCCCGGCATTAAACGTATAAAAATCATATTCCACTCTACGTACATCACCAGCACGATACATCTGTAAGGGAGATATAGGATTCCCTAATTGCAAAGCACACCCTTCAACCCCAACCCCGGGAAGAATATTCATTTTTATGTCATTACTCTCAAACTTACGATGAAACCCTGCAGCCGGAATAGAGACATACCCATTCTCTTCCATATATACTCCTTGCATCTCATCACGCACAGGAGACGCCGGATTAAAAACAGAAACCAATACACATTCTTTTTGATCATTAGAACTAAACTCCACAGCACCTTTAATACTCTCTCCAACCGGAACTTTCTCCCAATCAACAGATACCCTGATTCGGTCCTCTGTCGGAGTTTGCCCAGCTTTTTGAGACACTATAATCCAATCGTCCGAGGGCTTTGCAGTCCAACTCAAATCTCCACTTCCTTGATTATACACATCGATCCAATGGCTTTTACGAGAAAAAGTGTTATAAACAGGCAAACTATGATAGCTCAACCCACCTTTATCCAAAATTTCACTTTCTGCCTGAAGAGCTAATTTAGGAGCACCAACCGGTGTATAACTTTCTTCCATCAACGGGAGCATAAAGTAAGAACTGGAACCTTCATAATTCTGTTTCAAAGACATCATATATTTCCATTTCCCGTTCAACAAAGAATTATACCCTTCAGTTATGATTTGCAGACTATCATGGTAATTCTTTACCTTCTCCTTTATCAAATTAGCGGCGGCACGCTGCTGACGAACATACTGCCGATAATATTGTCCTTTTATAGTCATGTGGTTCATCAGTTCGGCACCTTTCACCGGGTAGTATAATAACTGATAAAAAGCCGGCTGACTGTCTTTATCCAAAGATGCCAAAAGATTTTCCGCTTTCTTCCCAATGCGGCTATATTCGTTCAGACGATTTTCTGCTTCATTATAATTGGCAAAAGAGAACTCCGTATCCGTACGTTTCTCTCCCCCGCCCCAATAATTATTCCAATATCCCCAACCCATATATTCCGGTTTCCGGGAAAAAGCCAAATTGATATGCGAAGAAGTGATATCTTCAAATATGCTATAATACTGTTCCCCAAACATCTTTGCCAACCAACGGGCGGGATAGGTAACCACATTATTCGCATTAAAGCTATCTATATCATAAGCCATATCAAGGAATAAAGAGACTTGCATTTCGGCTCCTTTTAAATCACCGCAATTAGCCAGCCAGATACGGTCTGCCGTCGTATCATAAGCCTTTCGGAGTTCCTCATACATCAGAGCCGGGGGAGTAGTACTGTACCACAAATAGCTATGGGGAACTCCCAGATAAGAGACATGGTAGTAAACACCTGCACGCCCGGAGCGCTTCTGTTCATGCGGGCCACTTAAGCGCTTCATGTAGCCGAAGTTATCATCCGGCCAAATAATGGTTACATCATCCGGCAATTCCAATCCATTCGAATAGATTTCCAACACCTCCTTGTATGGAGTAAATGCCTGTGGAATTGTTTCAACCGGTCGATCAATATGTTCTGCAATCAAATTACGCTGGTCTTTCAACGCACTCTCCAGCATTTTGACCTTTTCTTTCATGGGGACATCACCTCCTCCCATTGCCGCATCATGCAATCCTCTCAAAGCCAATGTATATACATTCTCATAAGCACAGTTTTCCTTTACACGGTTTCCTAGAACTTCATTAATTTTATCCTTATTTTTACCATAATCCCAAGGCCCCATCGTTTTTGAATTCCATTCACTAGCTGTATTTAACAATAATGGTTCGCAATGACTGGACCCCATTACAATAGCAAAAGTATCTGCCACCAACTTATTTTCAGGTATCTTATAAAATGCGGTCGACACCGGATGCATGGCAGGAGCCAGATGATTGGCTTTCAACCGTAACAACAATTCGCATATTTTGGCATAAGTACGGGGACCTATATTGCCACGCTCTTTCTCAAAAGTCTTAGCGGCCCAAGGTTTCAGTCCCCAATCTTCATCATTCAGAAAAACACCTCTATATTTCACGGAAGGGGTCTTGGAAACAGTGGTGGGAGCATCCACATAAAGTGTTTTATGTTTCTTCACAGGGACATCCGCCCACCAATACCAAGGAGACACACCTGCCATTTCCGAAAGAGAAAACAAACCGTAAGAAGCTCCTCGCCTGTCACTTCCGGCTACAATCAGCGCTTTATCTACTCCTGGAAAAGGATGATTAACTGTCTGGATCAGATAACGTTCCCATGCTCCTTCCAAAGGAGATATATCTATTTTCCCATTGGAGGCTAACTGACGAATTGCCTGATTCTTTTCAATAGTACCGACAATAACCACTGTTCTTCCTTTCTTCCATTCATCTGCCAATTTTAATCTCTGTCCTGTGACATTTTCAATATCAGACACAAACAGTTCGGCAACCTTCTTTACAACCGGGTAATCATTGGCATCATAACACACGGTCGCCTTTATTTTCGATGCGACTAATGGGAAAGCATATTTACTATGTTTTACATTCTCATTCACAACCACTTGTGATTGCAGGGCAGATGCCACTACCAATAATATTAATAGCGAAAAGATTCTCATTGATACAGTAGTTCTAGTTATTCAGTTCTATTTCTTTTTATCTTCAAAATGATAGTTATATGGATTCCGCTTAAAATGGTAACGATTTCTTGGCACCGGCAATGGGTCTTGTACACGCAGTTCCCAAGTCATCAATTCTTCCAGCAATTCCATTTGTTTGGAGGCATATTTCTTTTTATTATAAAGATTATTAATCTCGGAAGGATCGGCTTTCAAGTTATACAGTTCACCACGACCATAATTGTCGAGTACTAGTTTCCAGTCATCTTTGCGAACCATACGTTCAGTTCCGCTTTGTGTCCAGGTATTCAGTTCGTCAAAGTGAGCTATTTTATTGGGTTGCAAAGCCCCCTCTTTAGCAAATGTCAACGGTTCATCCCGGGTGAAATCTTCACCACCGAATCCCTGTTGTACAATTACACTCGAAAATTCTTTCTTGGGGTACGATTTACCCGTCAACATCGGCCATAAACTGCGTCCTTGCACTCCAAGAGGTATATCTGCACCGATTGCTGTACAAATAGTAGGAAATACATCAGCAATAGAAACATGTGCATCCATAGGAGATTTTTGCGGATGAATGTTATATCCTGCCCAAATCATCGGAATACGGGTCAAACATTCGGGCACTCCTGCACCTTTACGAATCAAGCCATACTCCCCACAATAATCCCCATGGTCTGACAGGATTACAAAAATAGTATTTTCATAAAGCCCGGCTGCTTTGAATCCTTCAATCAGACGTTTGGTCTGGTCATCAATCAGACGAAGCATTCCTAAATAATTTCCACGCAAACGAGGAAGATCTTTTGCCAGATTCGGGCAGGCTGTATCTTCCAATTCCGCCAAAATCTCATACTTATTTCCTTTTTTAGATAAATCGTTCCGGCTAGTCAAAGTTGCCGGTATCTTTTCCGGAGAAAACATTGAGAAATAAGGCTCTGATATCTGATATGGATTATGCGGTTCAGGCATTGAAACCCACATAAAGAATGCGGAATCTTTTTGCTGCTCCGCCCAAGCCAAAGCTTTGGTAACCATTTTCACCGGATTCTGCGCTTCTGCCGGGAAAGGGGTGGCTTCCAAATATTGACCTCTCGCTTTATTATTCAGAAAAAATGCAAAGTCCTTATCTTCCTGCGTGTCACGCTGATTCTTTCCCCAATGAAAATATTCCTCACAATAATCAAAATCTTTCCCTTTCACATGCGCATGGTTCTTTCCCACTAATGCCGTCTTATATCCTTGTTCTTTAAACACTTCGAGCATATCTTTCTTATAATACATATCGGGAGTGTTGTGGTTCGTACGGACATGCGTAGCAGTCGGATAACGTCCTGTAAACATGGAACAACGCGCAGGCATACTAGCAGGAGCTACCGTATACGCCTTATCAAACCAGACATTACTCAATGCCAGCGAATCGGCAAAAGGAGTGACAGCCATCGGAAAACCTTCGCGACCACACAAATCAGCTCGCTGTTGGTCGGTCATGATGATAACAACATTGGGTTTGGGTGTTTGTGCCAGCATTGGAATAACATTAACCATACTGGAAATCGCAGAGATTGAAACTAAAACTTTTGTATTCATATAATAAATTCTTTAATCGTTCACGCCCAAAGTTCGACAATTCATTTGACAAACTACGAAAATAGCTGTTCAATAAAGGACAAAAAATGACAAATAGTCCAGTTACAAACACACGATGAGCCTATTGACCACGATCAATAGTTATACACAGAGCAATTACCAATATTGACTAAAGAAATTCAAAGCCGCCTGGTAAAAGACCTTTGTATCTCTTTGCTCTTTATATAGGCTCTCCAATACTTCTTCATATCTAACCGGGTCAATCTTATTCCGGATAGATTTCCATAGCCCGATGTTCACATCAACCTGCTCAATGCCTCGTTTCAAATTAGATTTGAACTCTTCACGTAATGACTTCCCGGATTTCATTTTATGCGACCACGGCACGTTGTGGAAACAAAGCAAGTAAAGTTCGGGACACTGTGACAAACTGTTGAATATATCCTTGTTGTATTTAAAATATTGAGACACATAGTTCGTTCCTTTTGTGGTACGATCAGTGCCGATAGACTCTTTGCTCACATGCCACTCTTTGTTTGCACGCTGTTCGAACCCCGCCGTATAATGGTCTTCCCGCTTCACAGTAAATCCCAAACTGTAAGGGGCATGAGCACAAACAAAGCTCTCCCATGTGGGCATCATCATTTGCCGGATGACTTCCAGCGTTGCTTCGTCACAATTCCATGTAGACTTTATCCAATCGGATGTAATACTTTCGGTCGATTCTTCCGGATTCCATGCCAGACGCCCGAAAGCATACCAGTTGGCTTGGGCAAAGTGATGAGCAGTCCAATTGCGCGAACGACCGATATTGCCTACTCCTGCCATGCCAAGCATACGCGACGGGAATGTCTTTCCGGCGATAATATTCGACACAGTACTTCCCTTTCCGTTACAATATGTATCGAAATCGAGGAAAGTTTTCCTCCACATGGGCAACAGATACACCAAGCTAACAGAACGCCCCAAGTACTCTTGCGTAATCTGGAGTTCAGGGAACAAAGGAGTATGGCGCATGGCTCCGAACAACGGTTGAGCCGGTTCGCTAGGCTGAAAGTCAAGCGTTCCGTTTTTGGTTTGCAACACTACGTTTTCGTCGAACTGTCCGTCCAAAGGCTGAAACTCCTTATAAGAACGTTTCATTCTATCTTTATCAATCTCCGGATTGTAGACAAAGGTGCGCCAAAGCACAATGCCTCCATGAGGTTTGAGTGCACGGGCTAACATATTGGCGCCATCCACATGGCTACGATGATAATCTTGCGGACCTGCCATGCCTTCAGAGTTGGCTTTTACAAGGAAACCTCCAAAGTCAGGTATCAGACTGTAAATTTCGTTGACCTTATCCATCCACCACTTTTGCACTTCGGGATTGAGAGGATCGGCTGTATCCAGATGTCCAATTCCGACACCTCCCCATTGTTTCCCCACGTCTTTGGTCGTAGAAGGTTTTACGGGAGCAGCAAAGTTGGGTGCAAGATACACCTTGATGTGATACTTGCGGAAGATATCAGCTAACGCAGCAACCTTCTCTAAATAGTCATGTCCTAAGATGCGCGGATCGGCATTAACATTATTCAGAATCACGGCGTTGATGCCGATGGATGCTTCCGCACGGGCGTAGTCGGTATATCGAGGTTCGATTTTCTTTGGCAAATCGTCCCATGCCCACAATCCTTTTCCAGCATAGCCGCGTTCTACCGTTCCACCCAGACCTACCCAATGATTGATCATACGGAATTCCAATGCAGGAATTTCTTTGATATTTAACTGTTCAAGCGGATATCCACATTGTATCAATCGAATCAAGTGGAACGTACCATAAAGAAATCCTGCATCGGAATAGGCTTGAAGTGTTATCCTCTTTTTACCACTGCGGATGATATATCCTTCCTCTCCCAGCCCTTTATCTTTACAGAAACTCATTTGAATTCCCACCGCATTATCCTGAACAAATATTGGTGTAACTGTCAGTAACGCCTTCAAAGCACGCTCCAGTTCTTCTCTTATGACTTCATCGTATCGGCTTCCGGGCAGACTAATGTGACTACCATACCGAATGGCAGATTGTTTTAAGCCAGATTCGGGAAGAGGTCTATAATTCATCCAAAGTTCATACCCCGTATCTACAGTGGATAACGTCTGTTCCTGACCAAAAAGATAGCTCATACAGCTCAAAAAGAAGAACAGAACTATGCTAAAACAACGAAAACAGTGATTCATGAGTTTCTATTTTATCGTATTAAAACTTTATTTTGTCTGAGCGCAGCTTCAAATCAAGCCACTCCCTTCAGATATATCTTTCTCATTTTTACTCCTTTTTTATAATTACCAAGTCTCTACACGCAAATCATAAAGCGGATCTTGACGCAACACCAATTTCTCCACCACATGATAATATTTGCCACCGTTCTCATACGTATATTCCAGATCGAATTGCGGTGCACGCGTACCTACTTTCGCTACATAATCGTAGTCGCCCTCAATCTTATAAGTACCCGATGCATTAGTGATTGCAGCTTTACCGCTCACTTCTTCCACTGTAACATTATTATTGGCATCCATCGTCAACGTCAAACTACCAACTGTCTCCAACTTATCACCTACGCCCGGGCACACCACTACACGCGGTTCCATTGTTTTAAAAGTGGCAGTAGCACATTTGATAATATCTTTAGTATTACCATAACTTACTGGTTCGCCGACAGGATTTCCTCCAGCATCAACTTCGGTTACGTTTCCCATGCGGTAATAAGTACCGGCATAAGTACTGATGTATTTAATAACGGCAACACAAGTCTCTGCTCCTTCGCGTATAGCATTCATTGAATTCTCTGTCATTCGAAAAGGAAGTGCATAGTAATCCGTCAAACAACGCGAATCCTCATAGAAAAGATTGGTAAAAGTGATCCCTACATCGGCTACCGGAGAGTTCGATTTACGCACCCGGAAATATTCCGGATCCGCCAGTGTATAATAGTTGGCGGGAAGCAACGTTTTCCCCGTTCCTTCAAGCAAGGAGGGGTCAATGGTAAATTTCGCCCAATCATTCATGTCTATTTCACGTTTCCCACCAATAGCCACTCCGACATAAATGTTCATATCACGGTCGCTAATCACAGTTCGCAGCGGCTTTGCTACAGCAAAGCCCATATCAGCTCCTTCGTAATCGTGGGTATAGTCGTCATAACACGCCGTAATCCCAACTAACAGCAGGAGTGCGGACAGTAAAAGTTTTGCAGATTTCATACTTTCTTCTTATTATAGTTAAACACAATCACCATCCTTTATTATTGATAAGATTCGGATTTTTCTGTACCTCTAAATAGGGTAATGGCATGTAATAATAGCGAACATCGTTTAATGGGCGATCTTCTACCTTCACCACCTTGAATGCCTCATCGCCTGAACCGTCACGAGTAACCTGCATTCCATAAATAGGTTCATTGAGAGGTAACAACCAACGCCGCAAGTCCCAAAAGCGTTGATTTTCAAACGCAAATTCAATTCGACGTTCATTTTGTATCAATGTACGGAATGTTTCTTTCGAGGCAGCCATCTCGTCCAAATAAGTCACATCGGTAATTCCACCTGACTTCTCCCGAATAGTTTTTATCACGTCGTAGGCAGACTTGGTGCATCCGGGTCCCACAACTTTCGGTCCGAAAGCTTCATTGGATGCTTCGGCGAAATTGAACCATACCTCTGCTTTGCGCAACATCGGATTATAGTGACGGGAATCCTGTTCTTCAAGAGGTTTCAAAAAGTCGGCAACCGTATTCATAAACTTTGCCAGGTAATAACCTGTACGTGTAGCATTTACGTTCATGTAACCGGAATCTTTTCCACCTGGAGTAACGTCGATATACGAACTGTTGGCTCCAAATTGACGTCCCTGATAGTAAAGATTCACATCGAAGCGGTTGTCACGCTGGCAATCATAAGGATCGGTTTCGTCATACAACGACCGCGAATCGGTTATGGGAAATCCATTTTTTGCCGGGAAAGCATCAGCCAAATTCTGCGAAGGCGTAGTCTGCGCATTCCCAAAATAGAAAGGCGGATAATGCCGTTGCTCCAAACCATGATTACGTCCCACAAATGTGCGAAAAAGGAATTCGGCCGATTGGGCATCCCCTCCATCGTACAGATCTTTCGGAACTAATGCCGAATAGTTTTTCATTCCACTCATCGCCAACACTTCATCGGCATAATTAGCCACACGTTCCCATTTGGCTTGGTAAGCCGTTTCGTCCACCACCGTATAATCGCCCATGCCGTTCAATCGTACTATGTTATCTGGCTGATAAGCAGGGCTGGCCGCATAGAGCAGTGTTCGTACTTTCAGTGCTGCGGCAGATAATCCCGAAGCACGACCAAATGCTTGGTCGCCCAATATAGCATCCCCTCCGGAATAAGTCAACGGAAGTAACGCCATTGCTTCGTCACAATCGTAACAAATTTGCTTAACGCAATCTTCATAACTATCGCGCGAAAAACTTTCCGGATGCGCCGCTTCTTCCGGAGTAATATAATGTGTTACGATAGGATAGCCCAACACTTGTCCGTTATCGGTCTTTCCACCATACATTCTCAACAGATTGAAACTGCACCATGCTCTAAGAAAAATAGCTTCTCCACGCAAACGTTTTTTGTAAGCCTGATCAATTTCGTCGCTAGAAATGCTATAGCGTATTTCATCCGTAAGTCCATTGTCGAGGAAAGTATGAATACGTTGCAGTTGATCATAACAAGCACTCCAATTTCCCAAGGGATTGTTCGTGCGGCTAAAGCCGCCCTGTCCGGCACGATAAACACTGGAATCGTAAACACGTGTCATGGCATTGTCTGTTGCCGCATCCAGAAAGTTGCCATCCCATGCATCAGGGACGGTCAAAACATCCTGATAAACCGAGAGTAGCACACCTTGTGCCTTTTCAGCGTTGGTCCATGTATCATCCACCGACCATTGATTGTTCATCTTGGTATCGAGATCGGTGCAGGCACTTACGATGCCTGTAACCCATGCAAGGACTATTATGTATCTAAATCTTTTCATCATTTCTTTCATTTAGAAGTTAATGGATATTCCGCCCGTAATGGTTCGGTAAGTCGGATAGTTGGTCAAGCCGGACAACATACGTTCGGGATCTAAGTCTTTGATGCCCGAAAGTACAAACAAATCGGTTCCCCTCACAAAGAATTTGAAATCTTTTCCTATAAACTTGCCCGTTTTATTGGCAAGCGTATAGCTCAACTCCACATTCTTCAGACGGAAGAACGACCCGTTTTCCGACCAGAAAGAGGAATTGCGGGAGTTGTTTGCTCCGGAGGTGGTAGTCAGTCTGGGCTGGGTCCCGGTAGGATTGTTTACCGGATGATAACGGTCGAGCGCCAATACGGAATATCCATCCAGTCCGTTGTTCCAATAGTACGAACTGGAAAGTATATTCGTGACGCCTGTCGTAGCTGTACCCAGTATGTAAAGGCCAAAACCTTTGTAATTCAACGAAAGATCAATACCCATCGTGGTAGTGGGGAAACTTTGTCCCAAATCGGTTACGTCATTATCATTAATCATATTGTCACCATTCAAATCGGCATAAGCGATATCACCGGCCTGATAGGCACCATAGCTTTGCAACGGATGCCCAGCCAACTGCACGTCTTTACCAAACAATCCTTCTGCCTGCAAACCAAAAATTGTACTGGTGGAACGTCCCACGCTCTTACGATAGTCTTCGATGTTATCTAATTCATCGCTCTTACGCAATTTGTTTTTGGTAAAAGTAAGGTTCACCCCCACATTGTAATGAATCTCACCTATTTTATCTTGCCACCTTACTTGCGCATCTATGCCTTGGTTCATTACTTCACCGATGTTTTCGGCAGGAATAAAGTCTCCCACTACAGCAGCATATTTAACGGTGTTCTTTCCTATGATATTCTTACGCATTTCACGGAAATAGTTCACGTCAGCCGAGAGGCGGTTGTTGAAGAAGGTTCCCTCTACGCCTATATTCAATTCGTTGGAATATTCCCATTTCAAGTCCGGATTGCCATAACGCACCAAATCGGTAGTTGGACCTCCGGTACTAGGTTTGTGTTCGAATTTATCACCATTCTTCCAGTTGGTACGATAAAGGAAATGCCCCGTATTGCCGGCATATCCCAAATGTCCGTAATTAATCTTCAACTTTAACGAGTTAACAGCCTTTACATCTTTCATGAAGTCTTCCTTAGAAATCATCCATGCCCCCCCAATGGCATAAGCAAAGAAGTAGCGGTTACTGCCGCTAAAGCGGTTCGACCCCATAGCTGAAAGAACGCCTTCCACAAAATAACGCTTATTGTAAGCGTAATTACCACGAAAGGTAAAAGTACCATTTTTCACATCTTGTGTATTACCGGTTTTCTCTTCAGTAGTATAACGGAAAGCGGCTTCTGCCAATACATCGTGCAAATCGAATGAATGCTCATAGTTTACGTTAGCACGCCATCCAAAGTTACGATATGTATCGTTGGATGAGATAGATTGCTTTTTTGGCAAATTCAACTTCTTACGCTCCGTGAATCGAAGCACTTCCTCCCCTTCGTCATCAAGGTAGCGTTCGATAGAATAAGTAGGATAAGCATTACGTAACTGTTGACGCAAGTAACTATAATTATCAAATGTCATATAAGCATTTGCCGTCAGACCTTCAGTCAATGATTTCAGGTCAAACTTCAATCCTAAATTGGTCTGACTATTCACATAACGTTCCGAAGTGTTACCTCCATAAGCCATATCCATATACAGGTTGTTGGTCTTGCGGACACTGGTTCCGAATATCAAAGACGATTCGTCGGTGGTGACTCCATCGCGACCATTAATATCTTCCGGAGCAATCATGAAAGGATATTCGTTGGGACGAAGGGTAGAGATTTCACTAAACAGCGTGGCTCCATCCACAGCCCCCCAATCTTTCTTCTCAATCCGTCCTGCTACATCAGCCGAAGCAGTCAGAAAGTCGGTAATGCGCAAATCCAAATTACCTCGCGCGTTGATACGATTCAAATTCGAACGATCACTGACTTTTTCCAAACCTGAACTGCCGGTATAGCCTACTGTCACGGCATAAGTCGCTTTCTCTGTACCTCCGTTCAATTCGATCGTAGCCTTGCGGAATGTACTTGCGTCACGTAGAAATTCTTTGTAATAATCGACATTAGGATAACGCAAATCATTCACCCCCTTCGAATTCTTATAACCTTCAAGATCAGTTGCCGAATAAAAAGGCTGTATACCATCGTTTACACAAGCTTCATTGAACAGCGTAGCATAGTTGTAGGAATCAAGAAATTCCGGCATACGGGTAACCGGTTGTATGCCGTATTCCAATCCTACACGAATCACGCGTTCGTTGGCTTTTCCCCGTTTAGTACGAACGAGTATCACTCCATTCGTAGCCTGCTCTCCATACATAATTTTAGCAGTGGCATCCTTTAAAATCTGTATAGATTCGATTTCTTCGGGCAGGATGTCGTCAATCGGACGTTTGATACCATCAATAATCACGATAGCTTCGCTCGTTCCATTGTTGTGCAGACCTCGCACATAGAAAGTAGAGTTATCATAACCGATACCTCCCACATTAGGGATCGCTATCAGTCCGGCAGCCTGTCCTTGCAACGCATTCGACAGTTGCAAGGTAGGATACTTCTTCAGGTGATCCATATTGACCCGGCTCACGGCACTTACCGAATCCGGCTGTTCTTTTTGGGCATTCGCAACAGATGTTATCCCCAGAAAGAAGATGGCTGCGAACAATCCTTTTAAGAATCTATTATAACTATTTCTCATAAATATCAAAATATTAAAGTGTTATTACCAACCGGGATTCTGCTGCAAATTGTGAAGTGCATCCACATCGTGTTGCGGCAACGGATACCAATAGTTGCGCATATTCGAGAATCCGCGAATTTCCTTCTCCATATCAAACACCGTATAAGTAAAACTTGCCGGACGTGTACCAGACTTTCCGTCAGCTGAATCTTCATAACTGCCTACAGGATCGAAGTAAACTCCCTTTATCGGATAAGGTTCGTTAAACAGTGTGTGCATGATCATCCAACGACGAACATCCCACCAACGGTGGTTCTCGAACATCAGTTCTACTCCCCGTTCCCGACGATAGGCTTCGCGGAACTTTTCGGGATCAGACACGATGTCGGAAGGAATATCCGTCACACCGATACGATTGCGAATAGTATTAAGGGCTTCTTCTGCCGTCATTCCACAGTCTTCTACTTTAGCGGTCGCACTTCCGGTAGCTTCAAAAGAGGCTTCGGCAAAATCAAGGTAAAGTTGCGTAGCACGGATAAAGACGGTTTGAGCAATCTTTTGCAGGAACGGTTTGGTTGTTCCTAACGTTTGATCATGGCGATAGTTTGCTTCCGGCCATAAAAACTTCCGGCACATAAATCCTGATAATTGTCGTCCGTTGGTATGTTTCGAACTTCCATAGTTATTGTAGGCTGTGCAACCTCTCCACAAACGAATGTAATAGGGCTTGCCACTTGCATAGGTTCCCCAAGTATCACCAGGAATAAGAATGTTGTTGTAGAAACGAGGATCACGATCAATGAAAGCATGTTCCGGGTCGAATTTGTAACCCGACCGGGTATCATTAATCGGATAATAAATACCATCCGCTCCTTTGCGCTCGTACATATTTACCGCATTCAGTGTAGGACAAGAAATAGCGAATGATTCCGAGCCGGTTCCTCCCGTCATATCAGCATAAAGCCAGAAAGCACGTGCGGTCTTGGAACGATCGCTATCACTGGGTATTCTGCGTCGCCACCAGATAGTCTCTACACGCTTGAGTTCCGTATCGGGAAACCAAAACAGGTTCATATACTCATCGGCAGTTGCCAGTCGTACACCTGTTTTCGCTTCATTCTGCTTCATATAGGTGATAGCTGCCCATGCAGCCTTTGCAGCAGCCTTTGCACGTTCCTGATCATAGCTTTTTATTTGAACAGAGTTCAGGTCGTTCTGCATCAATGGACTGGCGTCATAAAGCAAAGCCATCTCTTTGAATGCCAGAGCTGCTAATTTAGTAGGACGGCCATACTGGTTATCGGGCCAAGTGTCAGGTAGCATGGAAATGGCTTGGTCTATATCGCCTATCATCCATGCACTACTTTCATGATAGGTGACACGGGGAATATCGTCGTCACCACCAGCAAATACTTTATCCAGAATCGGCATACCTCCATAGCGTTTGATGACGTTGAAATAGAACCAAGCACGATAAAAATAAGCCTGTCCCAGAATTTCATTACGTTGCTCTCCCGTCAATGGTACTTTATCAATATTAGCAATGACCCGATTCACTATGCGTATGGAAGGAAGTGCCTTACCAATGGGAGTATTGCTGCCATTTCCGATCTCTGTCACATTGGCCGCCTTATCGGTAGTCAACCATGCCCCGGAGAAAAACTTGGCAAAAACGGTTTTATTGTATGTCGCAGACATTTCATCCGCCATCACACCTACATACGTGCGTTGATTCTTTCCATCATCTGCACCTTCAAATGTGTTATAGGCTTCCAATTTAGGATATACTTGATCCAAAAATCCACGGATGGACTCATAACTGCTATATACAGCCTCTTCCGTCAGCCCACCGGAGTCTTCGCGTTTATCCAGAAAGTCTTCGCAACCTGCCAAAAACAGGAAGAGTAGTCCAACCACTGCGTATTTATATGTTTTCTTCATTGAATTCATCGTTTTAATAGATTAAAATGAAACTCGCACGCCCGAAGTAAACGAACGTAAGATAGGATATTTGGCTTGTTCGCCCTCGGGGTCAATACGGTCGTCGCCGCCCCACCAAGTGAGTAAATTGTTTCCGGTGACGTAAACTTGCAAACTCTTCAACCCTACCGTTTTCAACCACTTCTTGGGCAGATTGTATCCTAATTCCATGGTTTTCAGTCTCAAGTACGAGAAGTTTTGATAGCGGTAAGTACTTTCGGTTCCATTAAAAGCACCGTCATTTGTCAGGTGCAAAGCGGGTGCTCTCACACCGCTAGTATTGGCTGTTTCTGGTGTCCACGCATTCATCACATCAGGCTGCGCATTAATTTTCCCGGATTTAAACGAAGCGGAATAAACAGAATTTACCAATTTATAAACACCGGTAGGCGCATAAAACATAGCACTGAAACTCAACCCTTTCCAATCAAAGCCCAGATTCAAGCCATACGTGTGTAACGGATAGTTGAGCTCGTCTACTGCCACTTTGTCCTGACCATTGAGAATTCCATTGGAATCGAAGTCAATGTAGATAAAGTCGCCAGGCACCACCTGACCGGGAGCTACCGAATTGATGGAACCGGTCTGCGCATTATTAAATACATCATCGATAGTTTCATAATTACCCACCGCCAAGTAGCGGTTTTGATGCCCGATAGGTTTTCCCGCCTCTTTCAAATGGTTGGGACCGTTGACAGGGTCATCGCGAAATACTACCCTATTCTCGCTCGAGGCCAATGTGAAACCTACATGATAACGGAAATCGGAACCTATTTTATCGTTGTAATGCAGTTCTAACTCAAATCCATGGTTCTTGGTGGAACCAATGTTTAATGCATTGAACTTGGCTCCCGTAATGAAAGAAGTAGTTTGAGGCTCCATCAGAATGTCTTTACGTTTTTCGTCAAAAAGATCGAGCGTGATGTCAAGCTTGTTCCACAATCCAATCTCAATACCCAGATTTTGTTTCGTTGATTTCTCCCACGTGGAATTGAGGTTGGCTACATCTCCTTCATGATACAAAGGCCCCCAAATCTGACCGGAAGCATCTGTACCCAACGTGATGTTGCCGTCCGAAGTAAACTGCTGTATATAGTTCCACCTCTTGGCACCTGCATCGGAGCCTACCTTACCCCACGAATAACGGAACTTGGCATTTGTAAGTACCTTGCCTATACTTTTCTTGATAAACGGTTCTTCCGAAAGCCGCCATCCCAAGGAGAACGAAGGGAACAAACCAAACCGTTCTCCACGGGCAAACTTCTCGGAACCAGTATACGAGATATTCATTTCCGTAAGGTAACGCTCTTTCCAGTTGTAGGTGACACGCCCCACCCAGTCTTCATTGTAGTTAGGGAAACGCATATATTGGGTATTGTTCTCCGTGTACCTTTCGTCATAGATTTTACGGTTGACCAAAGCAAGCGCACTTACATTATGATCGTTGAAAGATCGATTATAAGCAACAGAAAATTCATAATAGAAACGACGCGTATAGGCATCCAATCCGTCCCACATAGTCACACCGGGAGGCAGAGGCACCGATTCGGAAGTCGGAAGCCTTTTATCTTCTATCATCGGATAGGTGATGGTCCCATCGGTATTGACCACCGGATTGGCATAATCATAGACTCGGTGATACCGGACAATGGATTTTAAGGCTTGATCGGCAGAGCCTCCTCCACGATAAACATCGGTATTGGTAGTCGACGAAGACGAATAAGATACTTTTGCAGCCACTTTCAATCCTTTGGTGATGAAATCCAGTTTCTGCTCCAAAGATGCATCATACCACCCCTGAAACGTTTTACGAAGTTTGGCACCTCCCAGATTCATGTTGGCCACCGGATTCTTTTCTTCATCATCACCCCAATTGCCATCAGAATACATAATCGGATGGTCGCTGGTGGATTCGGTCAGAATACGATTAAAGGGACTGTCGTTATCAATCGACTTGTTACGATAACCCATGCTACCGGCTATGTTAATGGATAGCTTGGTAGACTTGGTGAAGTTGAAGTCGAAATTCGACCGCCAATTGTACCGTTTGTAGGTATGCCGCGGATCAAAGTCGTCATTCTTTTTCAGGTCGTAAATATCTCCATCACCCTGATAACCCGCCGAAGCAAAATATTTCATATAGTCGGTTCCACCACGTATGTTGATATTATAGTTTTGAGTAAATCCGCCCGTTATCAATTCATCCCACCAGTTAACATAGGGAAACACATCGTTGTAAGCTCCATAGTTGCCTTCTGCATAGGCTCTGCTCCATGCATCAATGGTAGATTGTGGTATCAACTTGTCCCAACTGGCATCGTTGGCCATTGCCATGTTATAGGCCTGCATGGCAGTAACGTGATCAGCAAGCTTCATGCTTGTGGTCGGTGATTTAAAAGTGTAATTGGCAGAAAAGTTGATGACCGGAGCCGTATCAGTACCTCTCTTGGTTGTGATAAGGATAACGCCATTACCACCACGAACACCATAAACAGCTGTTGCCGAAGCATCTTTCAACACGGAGATACTTTCGATTTCGTTCATGTCAACATCATTCATGTTACGCTCGATGCCATCCACTAACACCAACGGATCGGTATTGTCCCAAGTACTTTTCCCACGAATATACATTTTAACCTCATTGTCGCCCGGCATGCCCGACGAATTGATGGCTACCACTCCATTAAGCTTTCCTTGCAGCGCTTCGGATACCGAGTTTACACTACCACCTTTCATCAGTTCGTTACCACCGGTTTGCGTGATGGAACCTACGCTGGTGACTTTCTTCTGCACTCCATAACCCACCACTACAACTTCCTCCAATTGCTTACTATCCTCTTCCAGAGAGATAATAGCATCCTTTTTCAAGTCAGCTACCTTTAAAAGTATCTCCCTATATCCGATATAAGAAATCTTTAGCACAGCATCGGGAGTCGCCGTTAATGTAAAATGACCATCCACATCGGAAATGGTTCCATTCGAAGTTCCCTCAACGGTGATATTCACACCGATCAAAGGCTCATTACTTTTTGCGTCTACTATTTGCCCTTTGATGCTGTGATTTTGTCCCCAAAGCAAAGGAGGAGAAAGCAACAGGGACAGAAAAAGCAGGCACATCCACTTTAGTTTCATGCTTTGATGTCTCATAGTGATTCTATTTAATTAACAAATTTATTATGAAGCGAATTAGCATTTTAATATATTACGCCTTTCGCCTATTAAAATATATCATTCAATCAATGACCTCATCATATTCTTTCCCAAGGAGAGAAAGAATATGATAAAGATTTGCCTTATTATATTTTGTTACGCAGTTCTCTTAATAGTTTAAGCTTGGCTGGAATATTAAATTTACCATCTGCCGAGTCGCCGGCATACCAAGTTGAGAACACTCCTTCTTGGGTATCATATAGTGCATCACGCGCCTCTTCCAATCGCCGGATAGCAATATCCAGGTTTTCTGCGCGCTTACTACTTTCTTTTTCTTTATAAGCAGAGACAAAATGATATAATGAATGGCTCAATGCTGCCATATAATGACAAGGAGCAGCCAAATTATCCCTAAAAAAACGTTGGTCTTGCTTTGGCAAACGTTTTAAAAGATTCTCACAACGTTGAGAGACTTCCTCAAAACGCACAGCTGTCTTTTTCATACCTGCAATCAATGAATCAACTTGGTTATTGCCATCAATGCGGAATGAACGTCCGGGAACCCGTTCAAATCCTATGTCATAGAGCGGATTCGGAGAAAAATCGCTAAAACGTTTACCTATCTGATCGAAAACACGGGAATAACGCAAATCCTGGAATATAAACTGACGTTCCATTCCCGGAAATTCAGACGGTTTCTGCTGCCAATAAGCATAGTAATAGTCGTGATAAAGCTTGGCTACTTCTTCAGCATATTTTTGTCCAAAATATTGAGAACAAAAATCAATCAAGAAAGAATCTGTATTATATGCTTGCATATCCCACATCATACGAGCATTAGCGGACATTTCCATCACAAACTCCCTTAAATTACCGGCATTAACCACCGAAAAAGTTAGCGGACCGCGGGTATTCACATAACGATAATTGGCTTCCATTTTCCAAGGGCCTTCTGCAGGAGCCAGATGGGCGCCGGTTGAAGTAAATTGGAGATTCATATAATAACCTAGCTTCACTTGTTTCGTCGTATCGAATGAGACCAAATCATC
Source organism: Bacteroides sp. 1001302B_160321_D4 (assembly GCF_015667765.1). Classification (NCBI taxonomy): domain Bacteria; kingdom Pseudomonadati; phylum Bacteroidota; class Bacteroidia; order Bacteroidales; family Bacteroidaceae; genus Bacteroides; species Bacteroides sp. 1001302B_160321_D4. The sequence continues at coordinate 167,225 of NZ_JADPLO010000003.1, forward strand.
ATAAGGATAATGATCTCTCCGTCCTGCAACAAAAGTCCAGAGCATATTTTTACCAGTTGGAGGTTGTAAATAACCTTTAGCCAACAAATCAGAAAGCTCATCATAAAAGGTCATTCGCACGAAAGGATCCTCTTCACCGGTTGCTTTTTTTATCATAGCCAGCTGTATACGGATCATACGGTTAATAATATCTGCACGTTCCTTATCATCTTTCGGCGCATCAGAGAAGGCGGCCCAAAAAGGTTGGTCATTTACACCACGAAAAGCAATCTGCCACAAGTTTTCCTGTTTGTTGCGACATACCGTCTCTATACTATATTGCCAAAACTCAATCAAAGCTTTCTCATTCGACAAAAGTAGCTCCGGTGGTTCGACGCCACGTACTTTTCGCCAATATCCTGCCCAATTCATTAAATTATTGTTGCAAGCAACATGATGGTGAGAAGTTAGTACAAGTCCATATTTGCGTAATAAAGCAGCCTGACTATTCAGTTTATAATCAGGATAAGTAACCGTTGCCTCTAATTCTACCGTATTCAGTTTTAACCGAAGCATCGTTTCAAGCCACAGCTCATCATTCTCTTTTGACAACCGCCTCCAAGGTTTGAACAAATCTGTATCATTAGGAAACCATGCGCGATACCTGACTTGTGGTGACTTCTTAAAATAGTCAAAGCTCGATTTTATCTCTACCTGTTTCTTATACTGTGGTTCCCACGAGCAAAAATACCATAAGGGCGGCACTCCTAAAAATAACTCGCTAAAAGTATAAATGGCATAAATAGCTCCACGCATATCCTTTCCATGAAGATAAATGCGCTTTTCTTCCGGGCTACAATATACCCTGTGAGATTCAAAACCATCCAAAGGACGGATAAATCGTGACTGAAACAAAGGGTTATCCACCGCCTCATTTATAATAACAATATCGATTTGCTGTGTATCATCAGTATTCTGAAAGATTTCAGGTTTATAATGCATCACCTTCTCAAAATCTTTGCATAAAGTTTTTGCTGCCAATTTTACTGGCTCCATTTCGTTCTTGGATAGTAGAATCTTGAAATTTCCTTTCTGCAGCTTTAAAGAGGAATTTGTATCTATTGCCAGAGACGGGATGGAAACCCCAAATAAAGCAATTAGATGTAATAAGAATAATCTGCTGTAGTTCTTCATACTTTTCACGGTTCTTTGTTGATTTAAGCCATTTACATTCTTCGTTAATCGAAGCATAGGCAAAATTAGAAATTACCTACCGAAAAGTATAAGGTTACACCCGCTGTATAATAAAAATATAGGGTTTTATAACCCATATAGCACTATTAATCAATTATTTATCATTTCACAACAAGGGTGAAAATATAGGGATTCGCACATCCTTATATAACCCTAAAGACCTATTTTTCTGACATCTTTTTCAAAATTTGCAGGATCAACTGCTTTATTTCGAGTGCGAACTCTATAATTATAAACTGTATTCACAGAATATCCCAAGATCTCTGAAATCTGTTCGGATTCTGTAATTCCCAACCGGATCAAGGCAAAAATGCGCAAGGTAGAATTTAATGCATCTTTATTCTCCAGAATAAATTTATCATCCGGTTGAAGTAATGAATTGAAGTTCTCCACAAACGTCGGAAACAAAGACAGGAACGTTCTGTCAAAATCAGCAAAAGCACTTTTCCTGTTAAAATCCGAATTCAAATGATGAATCATCGTATAGAGAGAATCATACTGCTTATTTTCCAATTTTTGCTGACCGACCAATACAAAATTATCAAGCTGATTCACCAATTTAAAAGTAGCATCCAGATAGTGCCCTATATATGAGTTTTTAATCCGGTTCGCTTCCGACAATTTCAGATTCAGCCTTTCTAATAATTGACGGGAGCGGCGGAGACGTTTCATCTGCACCAGGATATAAATGATAGCTATCACCAATACGATTGCAAAAACAGAAGTCAAGATAAAACTATCCTGAAAAGTCTGTCGCTTCACCTGCTCTATATCAAGTTTTTCCCCAACAAAAACAGGCAATAAGGTTCCGATGACATTTATTCTATGACGCGTTCCGTAAAAGGCTGCATCTTCAAATGCTTCATTGATATATTCAGATGCTAGATTCACATCATTTTTATGATAATATAGCATGGTTGCCAACCCTCTCATGGATACCGATTCTTTAGTAGCACTACGAATGTCATTCACAGCCGCCTTCACATAATAGTGGATAGCTTCATCATCCAGTTCCAAATTACGATTGATATATGCCATTGTGGACAGAAGGATGGAAAGTGTTTCCGAATCAGTTGTATCACAAAGGTTCAGGGCTTGTTGATAAAGCTGTTTGGCTCTCTCCAATTTGTTTTCTTTCAGAGCGATCTTTCCTTTTACATAACAGACCGTCGATGAATCGGAAAGGTAAGGCAGGCTTTCCGTCAAAAGTTCATTTCCCAATTGGTTATATCTGGATGAGAACACATCGTCTTTTGTATAATCCGCCAAATCGTGATATACACGTCCGAAGCTAATGTAATAGTCTGCCAACACTTTAGCAGGTAATGCATCTTTTTCTATTTGAATGGAAGATAGTGAATCGAGAGACTCCTTAAAAAGTCCTCCGCGTGCCAAAATATATCCCAACCGCGTTTTGGCACTTACCATATATGCAGAACTGTCTATGACACTAGCTATCCTGCACAACTGGGTAGCATAATGAAAGGCAGAATCAAAAGAATATAACTTAAATTCATTATACAAATCTACATTGACCTGAAACTTTTCTTCACATGTCATCCTGTTCGAATTAGTATTCAAGAAGTTCCGGATAGAATCTATATCATTCAATTTCATTTGATTATACACATCTTTCTGTTGCAAAGCGAGTGACATTTGTTTAGCAACTTCCTCCCTATATTGAAATGGCTTTCCACTTGTACAACCCATATAAAATATAGAAATAATAATAAAGAATATTATCCAAAAGTCCCAAACGTATTTTTGTCTATGTTCCTGCATAAATATCAAATAAGAATAGATTAACAATCATCGGTCATACAAAAATATATAAAATCTCATATAAAAGAAACTTTTAAGACTATTATATTTTTGTATCCTGATATTACATTACAAAGGTGTACATTATTTCCAATATCATATAAAAATAACGGTTCAATAAAGAATAAAAATCAGTCAATTCCCCTTTTATACCACCAAAAACTCTTTAATTTGGTCAAAAAGAAGAGAATTTATTGTTTTTTGAACGGCAAATTTCCTTTATTCTCTTTTAATTCCCCTTTCTTTGCAATATTCCTTATTAATGGAAATTATATCTAATTACTAACTATATTTTATTACCATGAACATGAAAAAGAATTTTCTAACAATGCTGCTTGCATTGGCTCTATGCAGTTCGACTTTTGCTCAATGGAAACCTGCCGGTGACAAAATCAAGACATCGTGGGGAGAACAGCTTGACCCTAAAAACGTATTGCCGGAATATCCGCGTCCTATCATGGAACGCAGTGACTGGAAAAACCTGAATGGGCTTTGGAAATATGCAATCACAAAGAAGGGTGATCCTACACCTGCTGCTTACCAAGGCGATATTCTTGTTCCTTTTGCCGTAGAATCGTCTTTATCAGGCGTAGGTAAAATGATAAACGAGAAAGAAGAACTGTGGTACCAACGTACTTTCGACGTTCCTTCTGCCTGGCGTGGTAAACAAATCCTGTTGCATTTCGGTGCGGTAGACTGGAAAGCAGAAGTTTGGGTGAATGATGTAAAAGTAGGCGAACACACAGGCGGATTTACTCCTTTCTATTTCGATATTACTTCTGTACTTAATAAAGGAAATAATGACCTGGTAGTAAAAGTATGGGACCCTTCAGATCGTGGCGAACAACCCAGAGGAAAGCAAATAGCAAATCCTCATGGCATTTGGTACACTCCGGTTACAGGTATCTGGCAAACAGTGTGGTTGGAACCGGTAGCAACACAATACATCACTAATCTGAAAACTACTCCTGATATTGACAATAATTCTGTTAAGGTAGAAGTTGCCGCTAATACGACCTCTGCAGACAAAGTGGAAGTAAAAGTATTCGATGGCAAGAACCTTGTAGCCAAAGGCGCAGCGTTGAACGGAGTACCTGTTGAACTGGCAATGCCTGCTAATGCTAAACTGTGGTCTCCGAACTCTCCTTTCCTCTACAACATGGAAGTGACTCTGTATAAGGACGGAAAAGCAATAGACCAGGTAAAGAGTTATACGGCTATGCGTAAATATTCTATCCGCAAAGGTCAGAATGGCATCACTCGCCTGCAATTGAACAACAAAGACTATTTCCAGTTCGGTCCGCTCGACCAGGGATGGTGGCCTGACGGTTTGTATACTGCACCGACAGACGAAGCATTGGTTTATGACTTGAAGAAGACGAAAGACTTCGGCTACAACATGGTACGTAAGCACGTCAAAGTAGAACCTGCACGCTGGTACACTCATTGCGACCAATTAGGATTGATCGTATGGCAAGATATGCCGAACGGTGGTCCTAGCCCACAGTGGCAGGCACGCAACTACTTTAACGGCAGAGAAGTGATTCGTTCCGCTGCTTCGGAGGCTAACTACCGCAAAGAGTGGAAAGAAATCATCGACTGTCTGTATTCTTATCCAAGTATTGCCGTATGGGTTCCTTTCAATGAAGCATGGGGACAATTCAAGACTCCGGAAATCGTAGCATGGACCAAAGAATACGATCCTAGCCGCCTGGTAAATCCTGCCAGCGGTGGTAATCACTATACTTGTGGCGATATTCTCGACCTTCATCACTATCCGGGCCCGAACATGTTCCTTTACGATCCGAGACGTGCCACCGTATTGGGTGAATATGGAGGTATCGGCTTGGTAGTAGAAGGAAACACTTGGGTGAATGACAAGAAAAACTGGGGTTATGTGAAGTTCAATACATCGGACGAAGTAACGAACGAATACATTAAATATGGCAAACACCTGTTGGAATTGATCCAGAAAGGATTCTCTGCTGCCGTATATACCCAGACAACAGACGTGGAAGGTGAAATCAACGGTCTGATGACTTATGACCGTAAAGTTATCAAGATGAATGAAGCTAAAGTCAGAGAAATCAACCAACAGATCTGTAACTCTCTGAATAAATAGGAAATAGCAAATTAAATAAATACTCTTTTCCTTGTTGAATATCAAGACAGCACCTTTGAATTTTTTAATTCGAGGTGCTGTATTTTCATTTATAATAAGAAAGCTCTCCCATTGTCATCAGTCAGAGAGCAATGTTTCATTTAAAGGAGATTTTTATGAACAGCAAGCATATCTTCTTATCCACCTTAGTCGGTCCCTTAGTAATTCCGTCACTCAATGCAGCCGAAACCAACAGACCCAACATACTATTTGTCATTTCTGACGACCAGTCTTACCCGCACGCATCGGCCTATGGTTCACCCATAGCTAAAACACCGGCATTTGATTTTGTAGCCCGTAACGGCTGGTTATTCAACAATGCGTTCGTTACTTCTCCTGGAAGCAGCCCTTCGCGAGCTTCTATCTTAACCGGACTTTATCCCTGGCAAATAGCAGAAGCAGGCACTCATGCTTCCTCCTTCCCTGCCGAATATAAATGCTTTCCTGATATTTTGGCGGAAGCAGGTTATCATGTTGGCTGCACAGGGAAAGGATGGGGCCCCGGCGACTGGAAAATATCGGGACGAAAGCATAACCCTGCAGGTCCGGAATACAATAAAAGACACATTCAACCTCCTTTCAAAGGAGTGTCCAATACCGATTATTATCAAAACTTTAAAGAATTTCTCCACGCCAGAAAGGAGAAACAGCCTTTCTATTTCTGGGTCGGTTCACGTGAGCCGCATCGTCCTTATGAAAAGAATAGCTGGAAAAAAGCCAATAGAAAACTGGCCGATGCAAAAGTTCCTTCTTTTCTTCCCGATAAGGAGGCCATAAAAGGAGATTTATTAGACTATGGAACGGAAATAGAATGGTATGACAGCCAATTATCCCGTATCCTTGACACATTGAAAGAAGAGGGCGAATTAGAGAATACCCTGATTATTGTCATGGCAGACAATGGAATGCCTTTCCCCGCAGCCAAAGCAACTTGTTTTGAATATGGTATCCATATTCCAATGGCTATATGCTGGATAGGTAAGATTAACGAAGGAGGTATCAGCGATGAATTTGTAAGTGGTGTCGATCTGGCCCCAACGATCCTTGATGCAGTCGGTATAGCAAATAAAGGGCAAATGATAGGTATCAGCCTACTACCCTATCTTCAGAAAAAGAGAAAAAACACAGGAAGAACGATGGTTTTTGCAGGAAGAGAACGTCATGCTTCTGCGCGATATAATAATTGGGGATATCCGAGCCGTGCATTAAGAACAAAAGATTTTCTTTATATCAGAAACTTCCGTCCGGAGAGATGGCCTGCAGGTGACCCTTGCGCTATTGATAAAAAAGGGAAACTAGAAGCAATGCATAGTGCTTATTACGACATAGACCAATGTCCGGCATGGGACTTCATTGTCAGCAACAGAGATGACAGAGAAATATATCCTTATTTTCTGAAAGCAGCAGGGAAACGACCTTATGAAGAATTGTATAATGTATCTACCGATCCCGGTTGCCTTCATAATTTAGTTGGAAATGGTAAATGCACTGAAAAGCTAAATAATCTCCGTAAAGAAATGGACAAATTACTTAAAAAGACCAAAGATACACGCTACTTAGATGATCCGACTCAAGATGACATCTGGGAAACTTATCCGCGTTTGAGTGGAGCAATGCGTACCTTCCCAGCACCTTTGCTCACTGACTAACATCATTCAGGCACGAATTACACGGATTAATAGGGACAAGTTTATTCTCTTTCCGTAAGATCCGTGTAATCCATGCCTACTAGTAAAAAAGTATACAGTATATTATATTCCCTCCTCTTCCTGCATGAAGATCTTTACCTGATTCCAACTATTCTTCGTATCATTCGATACTTTTTCACCAGGAGTAGAACGGCCATTCTCTACATATTGCTTCATAGCCCGTTTCATTTCTTTCACCTCATTTTCGTAACGCTTATCACCGATAATGTTTTCTTTTTCCGAAGGATCTTTCACGATATCAAACAATTGCATCGGAGGGAACTTCGCCACATCAGAAGGTTTGACAGGATAAGAAAAGCCACCCGAACCTCCGTAGAACACCAATTTCAGTTGGGAAGTACGCAAAGACAAATACCCCTCTCCCGCTTCGTGCACCAAGTCTTTACGCGCAGAAGCACCTTTCTTACTCAATATCGGCCACATACTGTAACTGTCAACAGCTTCTTCTGTCTCCAAATTGTGGTTAAGCATTTGAGCAAAAGTGGCATAAAAGTCTATCAATGAGACTAAAGAGTTGTTTGTCTCTTTCCCATATTTTCCTTTCCAGGAGACAATAAGGGGAATTCTGTGTCCGCCTTCGTAAATATCGCTTTTGTAGCCTCTGTAGATGTAACTAGGAAAATGTCCTTTCTTTTCCATATCTTTCACGCCGATATAACCGGCACACCCATTATCCGAAGCAAAGACAATGATGGTATTATCCAGTTGCTTGTTTTTCTTCAATGTTTTTACGATTTGGCGCACCATGTCGTCTATCATGACTACGAAATCGCCATAAGGACCGATACTGGTTTTGCCCTGAAACTCTTTCGAAGGCAATATAGGGGTGTGAGGAGCAGTAATAGGCAAATATAAAAAGAATGGTTTCTTGCTGTCTTTCTGCTCATTGATGTAGTTCAGGCTATGACGGATGATGTTGGGAAAACATTCTTCCGGTTTGAAATCGGCCCCTGCCAATCCTCCGTGCATCAGTAAAGCCAGATTCTTCTTTTGGGGTTCTATCACATGATCGGGGATGGAGGTCACTTCATCATTCTCTACATATACATAAGGAGAAATATCCAATGATGCCGGTATGCCGAAATAGTAATTAAATCCTCTGTCGGTAGGTCCGTTTTTGATCGGAAGCGAGAAATCTATATCTTTCATGCTTCTGCCATTTCCTGTATATCCCCAACTCCAGCCCAAATGCCATTTGCCAATACAAGCAGTATTATATCCATTGGCAGAAAACATCTGTGCGATTGTGCAACGTTCAGGATCAATCATTGCAGGCGAATCGCCATCAAGACCACCTCGTTTCAGCTTGGTTCGCCACGGATACCTTCCAGTCAGAAGAGAATATCTGGAAGGAGTGGATAAAGCGGAAGAAGCATGGGCATCCGTAAAGGCAATCCCGTGCTCGGCCAGTTTGTCAATGTTAGGAGTATGGATTTTAGATTCGGGATTAAAGGCCGAGATGTCTCCATAACCCAAGTCATCCGCCAATATAAATACAATATTGGGCGTTTGCGCTTTTACAGCAGCTGCTGTAAGAAGTGCAGAGGAGATTGTGATTAGTTTATTCATATATTGAATGTATTAAAGCTATAGTTTATGTATGATATAACCTATCTCTTCATGTTTTCCAACCGACATGCCCGGATTATCTGACTGACATTTCAATCGTTCCACTCCAGTAGACAAGTCTTTTCACTCCAGTGAACGAATCTATGCACTCTAGTGAGCAACCCTCGTCACTCTAGTGGAACGATGGAGATGCTCTATCAATAACTGGACGATAACGAATGAAAAACATGCCGGCATAGGGTTGTTTGAATGATAAGTACCTTTCATCTGTTTTCAATGTAAATAAGATCAGCAACCATCGTCTATGCAGTCATCATGAGAAATGTATGAGAAATGCAGGATGAATACAGGGCAGATGTATGAGAAATCATTGAAAAACGAATGAGAAATAGCCGTTTTTTCGTTAAAATATCTGTAAAAAGTATGAGAAATGCCTGTATAGAAAGCATTTCTCATACCAGATATTACTGATTATAAACTCATTATCTAGATTTTATGAGAAATGAGAAATAAAAAAGATAAATCTCTTTCAGAGAGCAAGCCAAGCGGTAGCATTACGAATATTATACATTGGCTGCTTTCTTCTGCTTATTCTTAGGAGCACGCGGCCGGTCTTTATCAGCTCCGGTATCATTTTGCTGTTTCATCCATTTTTGCAGTTCCATCGTCAGTTCTGCCTTCTTCTTACTATATTTCTTCACATCCGCCAGATTATTCATTTCGAACGGATCTTTCTTGATATCATATAGTTCGAACTCGGGACGATTCTTATAGCGATTCATGATTTTATGTGCCTGTTCCGTGTCCTGTGCTTTCCACGAGAGATACCATTCTGCCTTTTCAATATGCTTTTCTACGTATGTTTCCTTCGGAGTCAAGTTCCAGATTAGACGATAGCGTCCGTCTGAAATAGAACGGATTGGATATGCCGGACCTTCCGGAACATTGTTGTGAACATGATAAGCATACTTATGGTGTGTCTTTGTTTTCCCTTGAAATACATCTACCAGACTCTTTCCATCTATTACGTCAGGCACCTTTCCGCCTGCAACATCGATAAATGTAGGAAGAAGGTCTTCATATTGCACAATAGCGGAAGTCTCCGTACCGGGTTTAATGACACCCGGCCAGGAAGCCACCATCGCCGACTTGACACCGGCACTCCAATTGGTCCATTTGGCTCCAGCAAATTGCGTACCCTGCTCGGATATGAAAATGACAAGAGTGTTCTGCAGCAGATTCTTTTCTTTCAGAATCTGCATAGCGTCACCCACCTGCTGATCAAGCAAGCCGACTTCTGCCAAATATCTGGCATAGTATTCACGTGTTACTTCCGTGTCGATAAACTGTGGCGGCAACTGAAGTTTCTTCCGGTCGAAGACGGAAGCGTCACCACCTGTCCAGGGAGCGTGCGAATTAATAGATGCCAAGACAAGGCAGAAAGGTTGGGAAGCATCACGTTCCATAAACTTCTCGATACCTTTGGTATGATAGTCAGTGTTTGGGCTTGTACATCCTTTGGGGAATCCCGGTACATCTTCGAACGGGAAGTTAGCCAAAGGTTTGATATGCCACTTCCCGGCCAATCCAACCCGATAACCCAGATTTCCCAGATAAGTGGGAAGAGATTTTACATCGGCATTGACCGAGCTATGGTTGGCGTAACCGCCATGATGCATCGGACACATACCTGTATAAACACAATGCCGGGTAGGCGTACTCATCGAAACAGAATTATACGCACTGTTGAACTTTATCCCCTGTCGAGCCAATGCATCTATATGGGGAGTCTTGTTGTTGACTGCTCCGAAACAGCCTATATCGTAATAGGAGCAGTCATCGGCTATGATTAATAATATATTAGGCTTTGAAGGAGTTTGGGCAAACCCGTTTCCTATCGCCAATCCGCCTAGGAGGCATAAACTAATCATTGATTTTTCCATCTTGTATTATTTTCAATTCATAGGGTTAACAGATTCAACGTACTACTTTCCATTCTTTAGGAGCTTTGAATCCGTCACGACCTTTACCGTAAGGTACTTCCGGTATACAAGGAGTGATCGTGTCATATTTCAGGGCAACCTCATACAAAGCTTTCACAATTTTCTCGTTTCCTGCGCTGGCATTTTTCTTTTCGTAAGGATCTGTTTTATAATCAACCAGGAAGTCCTGTTTCAAATCCAGTCCCGGTTTCATACCTTTTCTTATCAGTTTATAGTCTTTATTGACTACTGCTCCGTGTCCCAGATAAAAATCGCGGTCGATACAGGTCTTTTTACCGTTTAATACAGGGAGGATGCTGATACCGTCATATTCACGTTTCGGACGGCTGTGATCTCCTACCAAATCTTTCAATGTGGGAACAAGATCAACAAAACCTGTCACCTGTGAACTCAAGTTCTTATATTGTTTCTCTGCTTTCTTCCAATAAAGAACAGCCGGTGCATGTACCCCTCCATCCCACTCGTCGAATTTATGTCCACGCAAAGGTCCTGATGAAGATCCCGGAACACTGGCTGTACCGTTATCACTAAAGAAGATAAAGAAAGTGTTGTCCATAATTCCTTTCTTCTTCAAGGCATCTACAATAGCACCGATTCCCCTGTCCATACAGGAAACCATTGCACTGTAAGTCGCTTTTTTCTGTTCTTTCGGTGTCAGGCTGTCGAAATTGTCAGTATAGAGTTTTATATCTTTTTCCTGTGCCTGCAAAGGTGTATGAGGTGCATTATAGGCCACATACAACATAAACGGACCTTCTTTCTCGTATGCATCGATACAGCGGATGGCTTCTTTGGTTATCAATTCGGTAGAATATCCTTTGTCGTGACAGGTTTCCCAGTCGTTATGCCAGTCCAGTTCACCTTCACGCGTCAGATCGAAATAATCTATCGCACCGTTCAGATGACCATAGAAATGCGAAAAGCCCCTATTCATCGGATAATGCACTTTCTTGGTATGTCCCAGATGCCACTTACCAATAATGGCTCTGTTCTTATATCCGTTACGTGCCAGCATATCGGCCATCGTTTCTTCATTCTCATCCAGTCCGTCCTCACGCCAGGGCGGAATAACAGCCGAACGGACACCAAACCGGTTCGGGTAACGTCCCGTCATCAGTCCCGCACGGGTGGGCGTACTGATGGGAGAAGTGTAAAAGCGTTCGAGTTCCACTCCTTCGCCTACCAGAGCATCCAGACAGGGAGTCTTGATTTCACTACCATGAAACCCTACATCTCCCCAACCTAAATCGTCGGCCAATACAATCACAATATTAGGACGCTCTGTCTGCGCATGAAGAAATGCCGGAAGCAGAGTACATCCACAAAGCAAACCAAAAAATTCTTTTTTCATGATATACGATTTATAAATAACATTCTGTGTTTTATTCGTTTTGATGTGTGACGGTTCATTTTCTCTTTCCCGGCATGTGTTCGAAGGCACGCATTTCGGTAGGTTGTCCTTCGTCTCCACAATCCTTCATCCAGCGTTTCAACTCTTTATCCAAGCGGCTGATGGTAGAAGCTTGTTTCGCGTCCTCCGCCAGATTCTTCATACAATACGGGTCGTTCTTCACATCATACAATTCGATAGCCGGGCGATGCTGGTATTTAGTCGTCATCGCTTTTGCATGAGCATCCGTTTCTGCCAGACTTTGCCACTCTTTAAACAAAGGAGATTTTGTTTCAACATTCTGGAAAGTAGCTTCCGGGGTGAGATTGACAATATATCTGTATCGGCCGTCGTATACCGAACGGATGCCATAATAAGGCGATCCGGCATTGATGCCTCTCGTGGTCTGAAGGGAGAAAGAATATTTCTTGTGTGCTTTCTTCTTGCCTGTCAATACCTGTTTAAAGCTTTCGCCATCCACTTTCGCCTGCGGCTTTCCTCCTATTATATCGATAAAAGTAGGGACAATATCTACGTATTCCACCAACGCGTCACTTACGCTTCCCGGCTTAACCACTCCCGGCCAACGAACGATACAGGCAGAGTGTACCCCCGCATCATAACAAGTCCATTTGGCAAAAGGCAGGCTGTTGCCTTGTTCGCTCAAATATACGACAACAGATTTATCCGTCATTTTTTCCTTATCTAAAATAGAAAGGACATTGCCGAATTCCTGGTCCATATAATTGATCTCTGCCAGATAATGAGTAAACAACTCGCGAGTCTGGGGAATATCTACATACATAGGAGGCAGTGTCAGTTTGTCCGCATTAAATTGAGAGGCATCGCCTTTATTCCAGGGAGTATGCGGTTGATTGGAGGCTACAAACAGACAGAAAGGTTCGCCTTTCGCCTTGCAATCGGAAATAAATTTCTGAATTGCTTCAAAATTCAAGTCCCCACCTTTCAAAGGAGGTACATAAAGGTCGAAAGGAAATACTGATTTCGGAGCAATATGCGATTTCCCGATCAACGCGACTTTATAACCCAACGGTTGCAGGTGGTGTACAACGCTCAATGTTCCTTCATTGGCACAAGTATGATTGGGGTAAGCTCCGCTGCGTACAGGCCACAAACCGGTATATAGATTGTGCCGGGTAGGCGACGACATCGGAACGGCCTGATAGGCTTGTGTGAAGCGTACTCCCTGTGTGGCAAAGTGGTCGATATTCGGAGTCTTCGAATCAACACTGCCATAACAGCCCAAATCATAATGAGAACAATCGTCGGCTATGAACAATAGGAAGTTCGGTTTTTCCGTTTGCTGGGCGAAAGACAGGCTGGTAGCTCCCAAGGCTACGGATGCACTTACTAGTAATTTATTCATTTTGTGTTCCTCCTTTATTTATTTCTTCGGATGTTTCGGTAATACAAAGTTTGCATTCGCCCATTTCTCCCATTCGGCAACTAACTTGGTAAGCACTTCAGGGTGCTGTTCTGCCAGATTGTTACGTTCGGTACGGTCTTTAACCACATCGTACAATTCCCACTCTTTTCCTTTTTCGTCGCGGATTGCTTTCCAGTTTCCCCAGCGGATCGCTCTATTGTTCTGATGTTCCCAATACATATATTCATGGATAGAGTCTGCTTTCTTTTGAATAGCAGGGAAAAGGCTACTGCCTACCAATGGATATATTTTGTTTCCGCCGTGATAAGTTTCCGGATAGGCGGCTCCTGTTGCTTCCAGAATTGTCGGCATAATGTCCGGCAGATAACCGGGAACACGACACCATTCACCTTTCTTATTCTTCAGATTGCTTTTCCACGACACGATGAGAGGGGTAGAAATACCTCCTTCATAAGAACGGCATTTGTATTTACGGAACGGAGTATTGGAAACCTGTGCCCATGCTCTTCCGTAAGAAGGGAACACGCTACAAGCAGGATTGTTGATTTCAGACACTTTCCCGCCTCCCAATTCAGCGTATGGCTCGGCACAAGCACCGTTATCGGACAAGAACATGACAAGCGTGTTATCCAGTTTATGATTCTTCTTCAGGTAGTCCAGCAGTTTTCCTACATTATAATCTACACAATGCACCTGCGCTGCATAAACGGCCATCCGGTAGGCTACTTCATCTTTTTCCTTCTCTGTCAGTTCGTCCCACTTCCGGTTTTCCCATTCGGCGAACTCTGTATTCGAGTCGATAATTCCCAACTTAGCCATCCGCTTCCGTCTTGCTTCACGAATTTCATCCCATCCTTTCTCACGATAGATCTTCGTGAATTTTTGAATATCTTCTTCTTTTGCCTGCAACGGCCAGTGAGGAGCGTTAAATGCCAGATATAGGAAGAAAGGTTTATCATCTTTCTGTTCGTCAACAAAGCGGATTGCATAATCGGTAAATGCATCTGTTGTATAATAGGGTGCTTCCGGCTCCGGAAGTTTTGTATTGTCAAGGGTTAAGCCGCGTCCTCCCGATGGACGGAGATAACTGCAAGCTCCTGCCAAAATTCCATAGAAGCGTTCAAATCCCCGTTGCAAGGGCCACTTTTCTTCTCCATGCATTCCCAGATGCCATTTACCTGCCATATAGGTATGGTAGCCGCCTTCTTTCAGAACTTCGGCTATTGTGACACAATTGCGGTTGAGGAATCCTTTGTATCCCGGCACTCCCCAATCATTCGGACTCTTCTGGCCGGGATTTTTAAACGGGTCTTCGGACATCTGACCGATACCTGCCTGATGTTGATATAGCCCTGTCATTAAACTGGCCCGGGCGGGGCAAGAACGTGAAGTGTTGTAGAATTGTGTGAAACGTACTCCTTTGGATGCCAACGCATCAATATTAGGGGTCAGTATTTCTCCACCGTAGCAGCCAATATCGGAATAACCCATATCATCTACCATAATCAGTACGACATTCGGCTTCTCTTGTGCCGAACAAAACGATGCCATCAGTAAGGGGGCAGTCATTAAGAAATTCTTCTTTACCATAGTATTATCAATTATCTGGAAAACAAAAGTAGAGAAGTTTAAGGAAAAGGAAGGAAAAATGCTAATCAATAAAGAACAAAATCAGGTATATGTGATACCCGAAAAGAAAATTCCCTATTTAAAAGACAATAGTTCCCTTCTATTTTCAACATTTGATTCAATGTTACCACCAATGTTTTTTAGAATGAACAGCTTTTTTCTTTTATTGAACAATATGTTTCCTCTTTTGTATGTCAAATGTCCTATCTTTGTATAAACTAATACACTTTGCGCACAAAACGCAAAACAAAAAAAATAAATAATGAAAAAGGCACATCTGATTTTGGCCGGCTTATTGTTATCCTTTACATTAAACGCAGCCAATGATATTCCTCGTCCGGAATATCCAAGACCTCAATTTGAAAGATCCGAATGGATTAATCTCAACGGTGAATGGACATACGAGTTCGACTTCTCCAATTCGGGGAAAAGCCGGCGGTTGACAATAGCCAAGCAATTCAGTAATACGATTACCGTCCCTTTCTGTCCTGAAAGTAAACTGTCAGGAGTGAATTATACCGATTTTATCAATCAGATGTGGTACCAACGTCCCATATCCATACCTTCCGACTGGGAGGGAAAGAAAATCATACTGCACTTCGGAGCGGTCGATTATTATGCAGAAGTCTTCATTGACGGGCATTATGTAGGCAGTCATTATGGAGGAAGTTCTTCTTTTTCAATGGATGTAACTCCTGCCGTCAAAGCGGGACAAAAGCACAACCTAGTTGTTTATGTCACGGATGATGCCCGTTCAGGGCTTCAAACTATCGGTAAGCAATCTACCCGGATATCTCCTTATGGATGTTTCTACTCCCGTGTCACAGGTATTTGGCAAACCGTATGGATGGAAGCTGTTTCTCACTATGGTCTGAAATCAGCCGTAACCACTCCGAATATTGATGAAGAGCAGTTAATCATCACACCCGAATTTTATCAGGCATCCAATGATAGGACGCTTCAAATCACCTTGTATGACAATCAGAAAAAGGTGGTTCAAAAAACTGTAAAATGTAACAACGGAACTCCTGTCATCCTTCCCATTAAAAACATGAAACTCTGGAGTCCCGAAGATCCACACCTTTATGATATTGTCTACAGTATCAAAAGTCCGACCGGAGAAACCGTAGATGAGGTAAAATCTTATATAGGTATGCGTAAGGTGCATACGGCAGATGGAATGATCTATTTAAACAATGAACCTTACTTTCAACGCCTCGTCTTAAATCAGGGATATTATCCGGATGGACTCTGGACTGCTCCAAACGACGAAGCTCTGAAAAATGATATTCTATTAAGCAAAGCTGCCGGATTCAACGGAGCACGTCTTCATCAGAAGGTATTTGAAGAAAGATTCCATTACTGGGCCGACAAATTGGGATTTATAACTTGGGGAGAATCTCCCAACTGGGGGATGAATATCAAGAACGAAGTAGCATCACGCAACTTCCTTAGCGAATGGGCAGAAGTTATCACACGGGATCGCAACCACCCGTCAATCATCACCTGGGTTCCCTTCAATCAGCCGCTTGAAGACGCATTAACCCTCCTGACGGGTACAATGATGCGCCTGTGCATCGGTACCTATCAACTGACCAAAGCCATAGACCCTTCACGTCCTGTGAACGGTATTGCAGGAGATGTGCATTTCATGAGTGATATATGGAGCATCCGAAACTACGAATCTGATGCCATGCGTTTTGCACAGCATTTGAAGCCTAACAACAGAATGGCATTTTACAACAACCAGCCTTTTTTCATCGGAGAATTCGGAGGTATACTTTGGACAGAATCTACCAAACGGGATAACTCATGGGGGTATGGAGGTATGCTCACCAACGAAGAAGGATTCTACGAACGGCTGGAAGGGTTGATACAGACAATAGCTTCCTCACCGGACGTTACAGGATTTTGCTACACGCAATTGACCGACATTGATTTAGAGAAAAATGGAATTTATTATTATGACCGACGTCCCAAGCTGGATATGCAGCGTATTAAGACTATCTTCGAAAAGATTCCAAGCAGACCGAAAAAGATAAAATAGTAAGCTATCATGAAGAACAAACTATTCATACTGATACTCATTGTATGTAATCTCCTGACCGCGTATGTGTCAGGAGAAGTACCTCCCGCCAAGGTTGTATTCCAACAATACATGAACCAGGCACAAACATTTGCCAACAACTTTCCACGGGAGAAGGCGTATTTGCATTTTGACAATACGAGTTATTACGTCGGAGATACGATCTGGTTCAAGGCTTATGTCACTCTTGCTGAACAACAGACTTTCAGTCAGATCAGTCGTCCTCTATATGTAGAGTTGGTAGACCAGACAGGGCATATAGCAGATAAACAAATCATCAAACTGACACAGGGAGAAGGAAACGGACAATTCATTCTTCCCCCTTCCATGTTATCCGGCTATTACGAGGTACGTGCCTATACCCGCTGGATGCTTGCTTTTAATGAACCACAGTACTTTTCGCGCACTTTTCCTATTTATCAACTGACAAATAGTGATAAGCTGGAACGTAGTATCACGACTTACGAACTTAGTTCGTCGATGGAGAACCGTCCGTCGGAAACAGAGGAGAAGTTAAATGTACGCTTTTTCCCTGAAGGAGGACAATTAGTGGAGGGGGTGACTTCGCAAGTGGCTTTCAAGGCGGAGAGTAAAAATGAAGGGAATATCGAATTATCGGGAACGATCTATACCAAAGAAGGGGCAGAAATCACTTCTTTCGAGACTTTGCACGATGGAATGGGGCGTTTTGAATATACACCTTCCGCACAACCGGCTGTTGCTAAAGTCGATTTTCAAGGGAAGAAGTATGAATTTACCCTTCCACAGGCATTGCCTAACGGGTATATTTTGAGCACTGTCAGTAATGCCGGTGCCCTTTTGGTGAGAGTTTTCTGTAATGCCGCTACTCCTCAAGATACACTGGCTGTATTTATCAGTCATCAGGGACGCCCGTATGTTCATCAATTGATTAGTTGCCGGTCGGATGCTCCGCAGGAGTTTATTCTACCCACCCGTAAGCTACCGGCAGGCGTACTGCAAGTCAGCCTCATCAACCGGGCAGGCAATACATTGTGCGAACGTTTTGTCTTTGCCAATCCGCGTGCTCCCCTGCAAATATCGACAAAAAAATTGAAAGAGGTGTATGCTCCCTACGCTCCCATCCGTTGTGAATTGCAAATAAAGAATGCTAAGGGGGAACCTGTGTCCGGAGAATTGTCGGTCAGCATCCGGGATGGTGTCCGGTCGGATTATTTGGAGTATGACAACAATATTTTCACTGACCTGCTATTAACCTCCGATTTAAAAGGATATATCCATCAACCCGGTTATTACTTTGCGTCTCCGTCTCCGCGGAAGCAAACCGAACTGGATGTTTTATTGATGGTGCACGGATGGCGTAAATACGACATGAGCCAGGCCATCTCTACCGCTCCTTTCACTCCGCTTCAATTGCCGGAAACACAATTAGCACTGAACGGGCAGGTGAAATCAACCATTCTCAAAAATAAACTGAAAGATATTGCGCTTAGCGTGATCGTAAAGAAGGACGATCAATTCATAACCGGAGGAACCGTGACCGATGAAAACGGCCGTTTCAGCATTCCGGTGGAAGATTTTGAAGGAACGACGGAGGCAGTGATCCAAACCCGGAAAGTCGGTAAAGAACGTAATAAGGATGCTTCTATCCTGATCGACCGTAATTTCTCCCCCGCTCCGCGGGC
Source organism: Bacteroides sp. 1001302B_160321_D4 (assembly GCF_015667765.1). Classification (NCBI taxonomy): domain Bacteria; kingdom Pseudomonadati; phylum Bacteroidota; class Bacteroidia; order Bacteroidales; family Bacteroidaceae; genus Bacteroides; species Bacteroides sp. 1001302B_160321_D4. The sequence continues at coordinate 185,898 of NZ_JADPLO010000003.1, forward strand.
TTACGGCTACAAGGAGCTTCATCCGGAATGGAAAGACTTGGCCTACTGGCAACAGAAAGCCGAGAGTTTTGATTCTCTATACATGGATTCTATCCGAAAGGTAGAAGGACTTTATGTATTGGATGAGGTGGAAATAAAAAGTAAACGCCGGCAAGGAAGTAATATGGCTACTAAAATCAATGAGAAAAGCATCGACGCTTATTACGACGTACGCCGTTCTGTAGATTTATTACGTGACAATGGGAAGATTGTCACAACTATTCCGGAATTAATGGAAAAGTTGAGTCCGCAATTCGATTGGGATCGTAGCAATGACAAGCTTACTTATCGGCAGAAACCGATCTGCTATATCATGGATAACCACATTTTATCCGAGACAGAAACTCAAATGATGTTGACCGAGGTGGATGGATTGGCCTCTATCATCATCAGCAAAGGAACAGGAGGCATCGATGACGAGATTATCCAAAACACCAAAATGTCCGAAGTTACCGATAGTACGGGAGTGGATATCAGCAAACTGGATAAATACAGTGTTTTCTACCTGATTCCCCTACCCAGACGCGATGTGTTGAATAAAAGTCAGAGTGCCGTACTTGGTACCCGACAAACCGTTATCCAGGGATATACCCGTCCTTTGGAATATTATTCTCCTGCCTACCCGACCAAGGAATTGTATATGGATAAAGTGGACAAAAGACGGACGTTATACTGGAATCCATCCGTACAAGCTGATGAAAATGGAAAAGCGGTGATTGAATGCTATAATAATCAATATTCCACTCCATTGATTATTCAAGCGGAAACGCTGGGAAAAGATGGACAGATAGGAAGTATGAGGTCTTCTACCATTGGACAAATAGAATAATATTCCTTACTACAAAAGTAGTAAGTATATGAACAAGAACATTCTGAAAATTCTCACTTTTCTATCCTAACAAGAGTAATTCTCTCTTTCAAAAAGGCAACTAACTCTTTGCGAGCTAGTTGCCTTATATTTTTAATTCAACGAATATCCCATTACAAGTATGTTTGGCACTTAATAATGACAGTATATCTTATAAAACACGAAGTTTCTTAATCTTTTTCGCTTCTGGTTTTTCCGGTAATTTTTCACCATTTACTCTCACATTCTCGAAAATAATATTCTCACCATTCTCCAAGCGATAGTCCGACACAGCCTTATCTACGGTGATATTCTTCAACGTAATGTTTCTTATAGGTAGTTCCGGGAATCCAGCCATGGATATAGCACACTCATTCGTTTGCCCACAAGTTACGTTTTCGACCGTAATCTTGTTGAACAAGGTAGGATGAAATCCCGATCGCTCTCCCTTATAATTCGGTTCTACGCGAACCAAAGCTGTGCGCACCGAGTCAGCCTGTATGTTGCGAACATAAATATTTTCGATATATCCCCCTCTGTCAAGATTCGATTTGAAATAGATGGCATTCGATGATTTAAGGATACTAATATTTTCTATAAATACATTACGTACACCTCCCGATATTTCGCTTCCGATACATACCCCGTTTATTTTTGACCAAAAGGTGCAATTGCGAATGACGACATTTTCAGTAGGCTGTCCAATACGCCAAGCATCATTATCCCGTCCCGACTTAATAGCAATAGCATCATCGCCCGTGGAGAAAGTACAACCTTCAATCAAAACGTTGCTGCATGATTCAGGATCACAACCATCGTTATTCCGATTATGACTGTCAACCGTTACATCACGAACAATAACATTGTTGCAAAATATCGGGTGGATCACCCAGAACGGTGAATCTTTGATTGTGATACCTTCAATACGCACATTTGCACAGCCATACGGTTCGATAAACCCTGGACGTAATCTGAAACCCTCTCCAAATATACGCCTGTAAATAGGCAGGTTTTCACGTCCCATTCGTCTTAGTATTTCCTTGTCTATATTCTGATTATCAGCCCAGGCAGAAAATTTCTTGGAACCATTGCCATTTATCGTGCCTTTTCCAGTCAAAGCGATATTCTGTACATGATAAGCGTAAATTAGCGGAGAATAATTAAACAACTCCGTACCTTCCCATCGTGTAATTACCGCGGGCAAATAATCTTCCTGGTTACTACTAAAATTCAAGATAGCACCATCTTCCAAATGGATATTGACATTACTCTTAAATACCAGCGGTCCATTCATATAATAAGTTCCTGCAGGTACAATTATTCTACCGCCGCCTTGATCACTACATTGTGTTATAGCCTTATCAAAAGCACCTTTGCAAGGCATTCTCCCATCTGCTACAGCACCAAAATCAGCAATGTTGTATGTCTTATCAGGAAAAGTCACCGGATTAAGTTCTGCTACTATTTTGTCCGCTATATCCCAAGGTGAACTTTTTGCTGCAAGATTTGCTGTATTTGTCACTATTAAAGTAAACACTATTAAGAAACTCTTCTGCATCTGCATATCCAAATTATTATATGGAACTTTCATTTGTACTTATTTTTATTCCCAAAAGAATAAGATCTTTAGATATATCAATGAGGATGAATGATTCTTAATCAAGAACAACCTCATCCCCATTATTCATTCAATGTTCTATTCATTCCGTTTTAAATGGAATGACAGTTATTTCTTTTTCTGTCCCGGGTAAGGTTCTACCATGCAACGCTTAGCCCATGCTTCGTAGGCTTTTGACATTTCTGCCACCTTCTCCGGATATTTAGCAGCCAGATCATGTTGCTCGCTCCGGTCTTCATTCAAATTGTACAATTCCCATTGAGAGTTATTTTTCGGGCGAACCAATTTCCAGCCATCATTGGAAAGAAAAGCACGTTCGTTGAAATGTTCAAAACCCAGATAGGCGTGTCCCTTGCGATGTCCGGTCTTGAAGATAGGAAGCAAGCTCTTTCCTTCCATTGGAAGAATATCATGTCCTTTATAGGTAGTTGGATATTCAGCATCCGCTAAATCGACACAAGTAGCCATGATGTCCATCACATGACCTATTTCAGATGTCATGCCACCCACGTTCTTTTTAATTCCTTTCGGCCAATGAGCAATCATCGGAGTACAGATTCCTCCCTCATAAGATTTAGCTTTCCAAAAGCGGAATGGAGTATTCGCTACATTAGACCAACGGGCTCCCAATGAAGCGTATGTAGTCTGTGGTCCAGGCAATACTTGTTTATTACGCGGGTAAATGATTTTCTTTCCATCACGAGTCATATCCGGACGGTCGTTCTCTCCACCAGACATGTTCTGGCAGTCTTCGTTACTGCAACCATTATCAGACAAGAAAAGAATCAGTGTATTATCAAGCTGTCCGGTCTTTTTCAAAGCCTCGATAATTTGTCCAATACCCTGATCTACACGGTCGATCATTGCAGCGTGAACGGCCATCGCACGGGCATCCCATTCTGCATGTGGATTGTCTTCCCATTTGTCATGAAACTGACGTTCGGACAAAAAGTTATCCATTCCCGGGAAAATACCCAACTGCTTTTGACGTTCGTAGCGGGCATTACGGATAGCTTCCCAACCTACTTTATAAGTATCCTTATATTTCTCAATATCTTCAGGAAGTGCATGCAGCGGCCAATGTGGTGCTGTATAAGCCAGATACATAAAGAATGGTTTGTCATCCTTTGCATATTCTTCTACCTCTTGCACAGCGCGGTCAGAAAGAGCTTGGGTTATATAATATCCTTTAGGTACTTCCTTTATAGGCACTTCACCTTCTACTAAACTGAACGGATCAAAGTAATCCACCACTCCATAAATCACTCCATAGTGAGAATCAAACCCACGATTGACGGGATAATGACATAAATCAGAGAATGTATCATGGAAGACACGGTGTGCCAACCATTCGCGTTGGTCTTTACGAAGTGGAGTCTCTGCAACATGCCATTTTCCAACCATACTGGTGGTATATCCTGCTTCTTTCAACACCTCGGCAATGGTAACGGCATTGCGTGAGAGTGTTCCGCGATAGCCCGGCAAGTGAGCATCAAAGGTCATTCGTCCGATTCCGGCTTGGTGCTGGTAAAGTCCCGTCAACAGGGAAGCACGAGTCGGACAACTACGACTTGCATTATAGAAATGATTAAAGCGTACTCCTTCTTGTGCCAGTTTATCCAAATTAGGAGTATGAATCTCGCTACCATAGCATCCCAGATCGGAATAGCCAAGATCATCTGCAAGAATTACCAAGATATTAGGACGTTTGTCCGATTTCTTGCCTTTCGCCTCTGCTGCAGAATGGCCAGCAACCATCAAGGCGGTCGGTAATAGTAATAATCTAGAATTCATAAATTTAATATTGGTTTATAATTTGTTTTTCACTGTATTACTCTTTTCCTTTGTCTTTGTTTTCCTCAAACCATTTACATACTTTTTTGCTTAACTTAGCTACGACTTGCGGATGCGACTGCGCCACATCGTTTTTCTCGAATTTGTCTTTTTCAATATCGTACAGCTGTGCATCGCTTCCATCACTATTTATCAATAGCTTCCAGTTGCCACTGCGTATAGCCAGATGAGGACTTCTGTCGTTTGCATTTCCCGGTTTCTTAAAGAATTGGTTTCTACCGAAATCCCACATCAAATCCGTTTTACGTTTAGCTTTCGATTTGCCCAAAAGAACTTTATCATAATTTTGTCCGTCTCCCTGATAACCTTTCTCTGTTTCAATTCCGGCTATCGCACATAAAGAGGGATATAAATCGACTGCACACAGTACGCTCTCATTATTCACTTGTCCAGCCTTTATTTTCTTGGGGTATTTTATAAGGAACGGCATACGAATTCCACCTTCATAAAGGCTGTTCTTCGTTCCTCTTAAATAGGCAGCACGAACGGATTGGAAACTGGGCGCCGGTCCATTATCACTAGTGAAAATCACGATTGTATTTTCCGACAATCCCAACTCATCCAATGCTTTGATAAAACGTCCGATCTGTTTGTCCATTTCAGCAAGAACAGGGATGAAGGCTTCTTCTGTGTTCCAGCTTTTGTTATCCTTTTGCTTAAATTCCGGTACCCAAGGGGTATGCATATCATCCGGCCAGAGATTCAAAAAGAAAGGCTGATCTTTATGACGTTTAACGAAGTCGATGCTCTTGTTTACAAAGTACTCGGTACGTCTCCAGCGTTTTACGCTGTCTTTGGCCGACCATATCCAGTTTGTAGCAGTGATTGCAGGTTCAGGGTCCGGACTTTCATACGTTGATATATATTCGTCAAAACCATAATTCTTAATAGAAGGTGCATTGTGCACGTCGCGTCCGCCTCCCATATGCCATTTACCTATATGCCCGGTAGCGTAACCTGCACTTTGGAAAGCACGTGCCATGGAAGGATTCTTGTCACTCAAAAAGTTACGCTGTTCACACTTCTTGTTGCTGGCTTTATTATTTAAAAAGGTATTAATTCCTACTTCAATCGGGAATTTGCCTGTTGTCAATCCGCAACGTGAAGGTGAGCTGACCGGTGCGGATGAATAATACTGATTGAATAACAATCCGTCCTGCGCTATCTTATCAATATTCGGAGTAGAAACAAACTTACCTCCATAACAACCGATATCTCCGATTCCCATATCATCTACATAGATGACGACCACATTGGGTTTTGTCTCTGCCTGCATACTGGCCACGGGTAATAAAGCTCCCAACCAAGGCAAATGTTTTTTGATGTTCATAATTATTCTGATTTAATTAACTATGCTTTTTGTCGGTTTCGTGTGACTGACTTATGTAGCAAAAGTAGAGAAGTTTTTTAAGAGAAAGGGAAAAATACAAATCAATAAAGGAAAAAAACAGGTAAACAGAGATGAGAATGGATGATTATAACAGCTTAGAATCAAATAGAGAAGATACAGAAACTATATCTTCTCTATTCTTAGTCTATTTTCTATGGTTACCACTCAATCTGCTGATCTTCATCCGGAATTTGCGTATTGATATTCCGTTGAAGCGTCATGCTACCTTCCACTCTATACTTGATAGGAATTACATCTACCCCACTTCCACCATAGGTAAAATCCTGAAAATCGTATTCAAACATGATTTGAACATAACGACGTTCCAAGTAAGGACGTGTAGCGTCCATAATAGATGTGCTGCTATAAATAGGTGTCCCTATCAATTCAAACTCCATTTCATTATTAGGATCGTCCGGCACCATGTGCAGTGTTCCATCCTCATTAAAATGCACGTTTATTTTGTATTTCTCACGTACTTCTTTATCCAAATCCTCACTGATTAAACCTGCATAAAAGAAAACGGTATTATCATTTATCACATATCCAGTCCGCTTATTCGCGGTTCTTGCATTCGTATCCGGCTTACCGTTTATGTATGTGTATACTTTCATAGCCGAAGAAGTATATGAACCAGAATAATTATTGAATGGGATTACACGCAACAATGCTTTCGCATAATTTTTGCGCGGATGACTTTTATAATTATAAGAAGGGTCATCAACAATAGTTAAAGGCAATACCCATTTCTCCAACATATCGATGCCTTGCAAATTAAAATCAATATTCAATTGTTCCACAGAGGAACCGGCCGAAATATGTACCGTCTTAGGAAAATCATATTTATCTTCCTCCAATGCTGTATACCACAATTCCGGACGATGAATGCTGAAACGCTCTATATTCAACGTTTCCAACGTATCTTTATCCACTGCTATATGTACTTCCCTATCCTGTGTATTCGTCGTAGACCCGCTAACAACGATCGGTAACCGATAAGTCACCTTTCCATCTTCCTTATATCTGACGTAAATATCAGTAACTCCTTCGCCCCCTGCAGGAATAGGCGATTTGAAAGATATATATTGTTCATACTGTTCGTCTTCCCATTCATTATTACAGGCAGTACTCAATGTGACAGTAGCCAATATCATTAAATAAGCATATATATTTTTCATATCATATTCTGTTGTTTTGAATTAATCATTATATGTCCATCCTGGATTTTGTGTCAACCTTTTGTTCCGCTTCAATTCTTCATGACTAATCGGCCAAAAATACAATTTACGAGAAAATGCAGTCGGTAGATCTGTAATCTCTATCGGAGTATAGAACTGTTCTTTTTGGTCCTTAGAATCCGACATATAGAAATTGCAACCATAATTCTTTTTCGATTCTTCCACTTCCGCATCTTTCCATCTACGCAAATCGAAATAACGCTGTCCTTCTGCCATCAATTCTATTTGACGTTCTTTTTTCATTTTTTTACGGAATTCATCCTGACTCTTGTATACAGTCTCAAGATCATAGTCTGGTACACCCGCACGACGACGAATCGGGCGGATTCCTTTTTTCATTTCATCAATGTCACGCTTAATAGAATAAGTAGTAGAACCATCCCATGAAGGGACATCAAAGTTGGCTCCTTCTTCAAGTTCATTTAACGCTTCAGCATAAATCAACAGGATTTCAGCAAAACGAATAGCAGGTTCTGCTTTCGGTTTAATCTCCTTACGATTAGTATCATCCGGATGCACATACTTCATGATGCCAATACCGGAACGCAAATAGACACCTGTCCCCGAGAAACCATCTGTGTTGATACCATAATAATAATTAACTTGTTTCTCAACATCTTTTTTATAATCTACTGTTTCTGCATTTTTTAACAAGGACCACACACAACCATTAAACGAAACGGAAGCATAGAAACGCGGTTCACGATTAGCATATTCCTTATATACTCCCTCTTTCAAATGAGGGTAGGTTTCAGCTTCGGCTTCCTCTTTGGTCACAAAACGCTTATCTGCAGGATATGTTTCTTTAAACAGTTCTCTATTGAATTCCTCTCCATTATCCATATAATAAGCATCACACATTTTCATTGTCATGCCATAAGCATTGCTCCCACCACCAAATACTTTGGGCATTTGGAGCCTCACCATTGCAACGAGACTGTTGTCTCCCTGATTACGTCCACGACTGAAAATCAGTTCCGGATTTTGGTACATGGCCAATGAGCCATTGAAAACTTCACGATAGGATGCATAAGGATCTATATCATTATAACCACCTTGATCCCATGTCTTCTCCGAAAAATCACCGTCTTGACAAGGAGCGACAGTGGCAGGATATCCCGGCTCCGATGTAGTGATTGCTTTTTTATGGTATAGTTCGTAACGATGTCCACTGTTACTTCCAGGAAGTTCCATTACATCTTTTGCAGCAGCTGCAGCTCTAGCCCATTTATATTCATTATATTCCTGTGAGATCAGGCATCTTCCATCATAATCTACCAAATCCGAAAACTTTTCTGTATCTTCCGGACGAGGATTATTAATCGGACTCGCCGCATAAAGTAATGCTCTGGCACGTGCGGCTAATGCTGCACCTCTCGTTGGACGTGAAATTTGGTTCACCGCTCTGGTCAAAGGCAGATCTTGAGCTGCCAAACGCATTTCGGTCTCTATATATTCTACACATTCATCATACGAGTTGCGTTGAACAGCCAAATCGTCATAACTACTTGTGTAATCAAGTCCCTCGTCAGGCAACAAAGGTACAGGTCCATACCTGCGTAACAACAACCAATAATAGTATGCACGTACGAAACGGGCCTGGGCTTTCAAATCGGCTCTTTCTTCTTCCGTAAACTTTGTATTCATGTCAATATTTTCGATGAAGATGGATGCCTGACGAATACCTTTATAACTAGCCCCCCATGATTGATACCAATTTTCATCATAAGTTCCGGTTTTGAATTTCTTATAATCACCGAGACTATTGCCGCCGAAATAAATATCATCGGCAAAATTCCAGAGAATATTATCTCTGGTAGAGACTTCCATATTATTGCCTCCTAAGAAAGAATAAGCATGTACCAGCCATTCTTCCGTATATGTTTTATCAGTAAACACATCTTCCAACGACCTCCGGTCAGTGAAATATTTGTCCGAATCCAGACTATCCGTACAAGAAACGGCAATCACACTTAATAAAACACCAATATATAGTTTATATATCTTTTTCATTTCACATACATTTATTAGATGTTAACAGTCAATCCCAAAGTAAAGACTTTAGCCAGCGGATATTGTTCTCCATTCGAACTACCCATTTCCGGATCCCATTCTTTGAACTTGGCAAATGTCAATAAATTGGTTCCGATGAAAAATATGCGGATTTTATTGAATCTCATCTTATTTACAATTGATTTAGGTAAAGTATAGCCAACTTCTAATGTCTTCAGACGTAAGTAAGAACCATCACGCAACCAGAATGTGGATTTTTTATAGTTGTTTTCATTCCCTCCGTAAGTAAGCCTCGGATAAGAAGCATTCGGATTTTCGTTGACAGGAATGCCTAGAATCTTTGCCGTTTCCGGATCTACCCAGCGTTCTTTTACAAGATTAGTAAAAACATTGCCCCATTGGCTGTCACTAAAGGCATGCACACTGGTACCGTTGATAAAGAAAGAAGATTTACCCGAACCTTGGAAATGAACATTAAAATCAAATCCGTTCCATTGTGCTGAAACACCAAAACCATAAATCAGATTTGGCTTAGTAGTTGCACCGATAGCTACCATATCAGCATCATTTACAATGCCGTCTCCATTGACATCTTTATACTTAATATCCCCTGGTTGTACTTTATTCCAAGCTTGTTTCGGACTGTTACGGATATCATCATAATCTTTGAACAAGCCGAACGCAATCAAACCTTTTGCCTGATTCACTCGATAACCGGCTTCTGTCTGATAAGGATAAACAGCATTCTCTTCATCCTTTTCTAATATCTCGTTCTTGCTATAAGTCATATTTCCTCGGACGGTTAAGTTTACTTTGCCTATTTTTTGTTTATAAGCAAAATTTCCATCAAAGCCTTGTGATAAAACACTTCCCACATTAGCTTTCGGATTGCTTCTTACACCGACTATACTGGGGAGGTATTTTCTCTCCATATAAATACCGTCACGCTGTTCGTGAAAATAATCAACAGAAGCAGTAAACTTATCATTAAATAAAGACATATCTACACCCGCATCATGTTTGGTTGCAATCTCCCAAGTTACACTTTCCGAAGCCAACTGGGTATATAGCATGCCGTTATATTTATTGTCTTCAGAGTCATAGTCACTCCAGGTCCATCCCGGATAATATTTCACCACATCTTTACCATCTACTTTTTCCTTATATTCATTAGCAAGAGTGTATAAATAAGGGAAGCGCTCACCTAATTTATCATTACCCACTTTCCCATAAGAATAACGCAACTTAAACATATTCATCCATTTCAGATGCTTCTTGATGTATTTCTCTTCAGCAACATTCCAAGCTACGGAAAAGGCAGGGAAGAAACCGAATCGATGTCCGTCTGCAAAGTTTTCCGAGCCGTTATAACCGAAATTGAAATCTGCAAAATAGCGGTAATTCCAGTTATAACTGAAACGTCCTGCCACACCCATGTGACGCTTGGCAATACCATTCTTTACATCAGTACCGATATCCACTGTAGTCCGGTATGCATCTTGACTATATTTCAACGTTCCGCCTAAATGATGTGCTTTGAATGCACGATTGTATTGCAGAATAGCCTCAAAAAACTCACGGCGATCACCAGTTGACGAGCTTGTTTGTTCCATCGGTTTCTCGATACTTTGCTGTTTTAATATAATATCTCCGTTGTCATCGCGTTCACGTTGGGCACGCCATGTCTCCGGCATTCTCTTACGAGTAATCGAGCTCTGGTTGTCAGTGTCAAAACCGAATCGACCTTCAAAACGCAGTCCCTTAGTAACAAAATCTAATTTCTGTTCCAATGAGATGTTCGTTTGTATCTTGTTATTCCAAATCTCCTTATAACCGGTCTGTGTGGCAAGCGTCCAAGGATTCTTCCGATTCTCACCCTCACCGAATGCAGGTATGGAACCATCAGAATACATAATAGGAATACTAATCGGATTTTGTCCTAACAAAGAATACCATACATTATCACCTTGTCCCGGAGCATTCCGTTTTTTCAATGAACCGGACACACCGACTTTCACAAGTGTTGTTTTCGTAACATCAATATCCGTATTCAAACGATAATTCCAACGTTGACTACTGGGATTAGTATTATAATCTTTACGCATCGCTTCATCTGTCTTATACATCCCTTCCTCATTAATATAGCTAAGAGATACAAAATATCGTGCGGTACTACCTCCACCATTCATATTTAAGTTAGCACGGTAAGTCATGGCTCCGTCTTTCAACAATGTATCCATCCAATCTACATTCGGATAGAGATCCGGATCAAGACCTAATCGTAAAATTTCCATTTCATCATCACGATAGATCCGTTCCTGGTTGCGAGTAATACGTGCTTCATTCATCAACATCGCATAACTATAACCATCTGCAAATTCAGGTGTGATAGTGCGTGTATTATAAGAGCTTTCCACCTTTGCATTGATATTAATTTTACCTTCTTTACCCCGTTTTGTAGTAATAAGTATTACTCCGTTAGCACCACGGGGACCATAGATAGCCGTAGTGGAAGCATCCTTCAATACCGTGAACGTCTCAATATCCTCAATATTAATATCATTCAAATCACGTTCAAATCCATCCACTAACACTAGTGCAGCACTATTGGCACCAAAAGTAGAAATACCACGAATCCAGAATTCGGAAGTGTTTACACCTGGCTGACCGGAAGTTTGCATGGCAAGTACACCTGCCACATTACCAGCCAAAGCATTCGACAGATTTGCTGAAGGATTAGATTTCAAGTCATCTACATTCACAGTAGTTACAGCACCAGTCACTATCAATTTTTTCTGCGCCCCAGTTCCCGTTATAACAACTTCATCAAGCTCGCTGGCTTCTGATTCTTTCATAGTGACATTGATCACACGCTGTCTCTTCACCAACACTTCTTGCCTGTCAAATCCGATATATGAAAACACCAGTCTAGAGAACTCTTCAATATTAATTTTATAACGTCCGTTAATATCTGTAATAGCCCCTAAACCAGCCTGATCTTTTACAGTCACATTGACACCGATTAACGGTTCATTGTTCATATCTGTCACTACTCCCGTAACCTCTATTTTCTTTTCCTGAGCAGAAAGGGACATAAAGATCCATAATAGACAAATAGTGATAAAACTTTTTCTTCTCATGTGTTTGTTTTTTATTCGATTATTTGTTCTCGTTATTCTGGAAAAATCTCATCCATTTGGTTTTCACCAGTCTGTTCATCATCTGATCCTCCTTCTCCTTGTTCATCCGCTTCTTGCTCTTTTGCAATCTTTCGAATCTTAAAGTTTCCCGTATCTCCTACATAAAAAGTTTTTGTCTCTTCATCATAAGCCAAAGCAACCGGTTCATTAAAACGAGCTCTTTCACGTATTTCACCATTTTGCTTTCCCCATTTATAGGCACTGGTTGAAGCGGAACCACGTCCTGCAAAAGTAGAGACAACTCCATCCGGGGTCAGTTTACGAATACAATGATTTTTGGTATCTGTAAAATAGAAATCATAATGATCCTCTTTTCCCGCATCTTCATATTCTTCATTATATACAAATACGCCTTGTCCCGGTTTATTCAGGCGGGCATTAATACCCACTAAATCTTTATAGTCGGCTTGTCCGGACTGTCCGCATACAATGTATGGAGTAACCAGTTTTCCTGTCTCTTTATCATAATTAGAACGAAGTATATAATGCGATTCATGCATGATAATGTAGACATATTTGCCTGTAGGATGAGGCACAAAACTAAAATCAACACCACTATTCGGAACGCTGAACGCCAGAATTTCAGATAATCCGTCTCCACCGGGAACTGGTGGATTAGCATTCCAATTTTCTTCATTACTAATATTGTATCTGTATACGAGCCCTGTGGCACGATGATTAAAATAAATATCACCGGTTTCCGGAAGAATCATTGAACCGTTGCAAGCATTACCGCGTGTCAGTATCGTCCAACTAGCATCTTTAAAGTCCTGACCGTCCGCACTACTACCACGCTTTAATATAATATTACTCCTATTGGAACTGCCACCACCCTGTGGACATGCTATTACCATATTACCTTCATCAGTCCATGTTATGGAAGTCATACGAACTATATTATTAACTTTCTTTGTATAGATCATCTCTTTTTCTAAGTCCAGAACTCGTAAAGGTCTATTCTTTTCCTTATCAGTACCCGTTTGAGACAAATAAAGGATATGATGATGTTGAGGATCAAAAGAGAACCAATAAGGATATTCTATCTTTCCACAATCATTGAACGGACGTGGTTCGGTCTCAATATTTCCCTGACCTAGTTCGTTTACCTCTCCACACAAATCCGTTACTACCGTCTGAGGCTCATATTGGTATTTTTCCGATACTACGACTACCTGTTCTCCAATTTTCACTTCAACAGTTCCTTCGAAGCATCGTTCAGGTGTTTGACAGTATATACTATTCCCCTTAGAACTAATGACTAGTGCTTCTTTTCCTCCTACTTTTACAGATATAATGGAGCGATCTGTCCCAAAATTACTACCATAGATAATCATCTTCTTTTTTCCACCTCCCGACTTAGGTGTGAAATCCGTCACCTCTATCGGCTGATTCGGATCATAAGGTGCTGCTGTTGCGTCTTTGTCGTCTTTACAACTGCCCAAACAAATTATAAAGAGCACAAATAGCATCCTCCATAGAAGTTCCATGCTTCCATGTCTCATTGTTCTACCATTCATAATAAATTAGATTTAAATTATTGATTATTCTGAACTTTATCCATTAATACTTTCATCCAGTATCCTCCGATCACCGAACGGGCTCTGAAGCCAACCCACTTACCACTATCAGTATGATGCCAGTCACTGATAGGTACACGAGATACTGTCTCGTTAATATAT